>JAFRFA010000210.1:0-11660 GCA_017434585.1 Mogibacterium sp.
CTTCTCGCCCTCTATCGTGAAGTGATTTATTCCCCATGTGTCCTTCGCTCCCGCATTGCTCGATACAAATCCATCATACTCCATCAATAGCACTCCTGACGTGTCCGCAAGACCGGGGTACATATTCGGGTAATACTTCGCTCTCTCGGGACAGCCAAATAGCAATACATTCAGCAACACATTGTAGTAGTTAATGTCCATCAAGCTGCCTCCTGCGTATTCCAGACTGAAGATATTCGGCTTCTCTCCTCGCAATACTGCATCATACCGGCTCGAATACTGGCTGTAGTTCGACATCACCAGCTTCACACGCCCTATCTCCGGCAACTTCTCCCGCAACAGCTCGTAATTCGGCAAATACATCGTCGGCACTGCCTCAAACAGAAACAAACCTCTTTCTGCCGCTATGTCACTGAGTTCCTGAGCGTGGGTATATTTCGTCACCAATGGCTTCTCACATATCACATGCTTTCCGGCAAAAAGTGCAGCTTTCGCATACGAGTAATGCAATATGTTCGGCAATGCTATATACACCGTGTTCACTGCGTCGTCCCCTAGAAATACTTCCATGTCCGTGTACGCCTTCGCTGCTCCGTATTCCGCTGCCAGCCCTTCCGCTCTTTCATGTGTACGCGAATATACCGCCTCCAGCTTTATACCTTCCGTACTCATAACATTATCCAGCACTGAATGCACTATTACTCCTGAACCTATAGTCCCTAATCTCACTTCTTCCATGTCATTACCTCCATAAAATCATACCCCCCTAGACACTCCAGAGGGGATGCATACTATCTTTACACATCAACGGCCGTTCACTGCCTCCAACACTACACTTCGCAGTTCTGGGTCCTCCAACGCTAATTTCACGTTCGCTGACAACCAGCCTTTCTGTGTACCGCAGTCAAACCTTCGGCCCTTGTACACCACTCCATACACCGGTTCGCTCTTCACCAGCGTTCGCAATCCATCTGTCAACTGGATTTCTCCTCCAGCTCCTGCTTGCTGAGACCTCAATATCGGGAATATCGAAGGCGACAATACATAACGCCCCATTATCGCGTAATTGCTTGGCGCGTCGGACAGGCTCGGTTTCTCCACCATGTCAATAATCCTGTGGATGCCAGGCTCTAGCTCCTCACTCGCTACTATACCGTATCGCGATACATCTTCAGGCTCTACCTGCTCTAGGGCTATCACGCTGCCTCCTAGTCGCTCATGCACATGTATCAACTGCGACAATATAGGCTCTGTGTGAACGAATACATCATCAGGCAATATCACTCCGAAATAGTCTCCGCTACATACAGGCTCTCCGCAAAGCACCGCATGTCCCAATCCTAATGGCTCACGCTGTCGGATATAAAGTATCTCCGCTAGCTCGGAAATTCCTATCATCATGTCATAGAGCTTCTTCTTGCCACGCTTCAGCAATAATTCCTCCAGCTCAAACGATCGGTCAAAGTAATTCTCTATCGACCGCTTCGCTCGGCCTGTTATCATCACTATCTCCTTACACCCTGAAGCTAATGCCTCCTCCACTCCATACGAGATTATTGGCCGGTTCACTAAGGGCAACATCTCCTTCGCTATTTCCTTCGTTACTGGCAGAAATCTCGTACCTAATCCAGCTACGGGGAATAAACACTTCTTCACACTCATCCTTTTTACCCCTCCAACTAACAATACTCCGCTAGTTTCAACGCTAACTGTCCGGATATCTCTTCCACTACTTCACGCTCCGGTGCTTCCACTAGTATGCGCAATAACGGCTCTGTCCCCGATGTCCGGATGAATATTCTTCCGCCCTTCACACGCATACTGTATCCGCTCACTATCGCGTCTATCGCCTTCATGTTCACGGCCTCACGCGGACGCTTCAGCATCAGGTTCGTCAACTTCTGCGGGTATCTGCCGAAACGCTCTATCAGTCCGGAAGTATCTTCTCCCAAATCATGAATGGCATTCAGGAACAACATCGCTGTACATAATCCGTCACCTGTACTCGTGTATGCGCTGGCTATTATGTGCCCGGACTGCTCGCCTCCTAAGGCCGCTCCTGTTTCCCTCATCAGCTCCAGTACATACCGGTCGCCTACAGGACACCTCAACGTCTGGATACCGTCCTCCGACAAATGCGCCTCTAGTGCCATGTTGCTCATCACTGTCGCTGCTACTTTGTCGCTGCCGGGAATACACTGCGTCTTCAGCCATCGGCCTAATACCCACAACATAATATCTCCGTCTATTACTCGGCCGTACTTGTCGGAGATTAATACCCTGTCCGCGTCTCCGTCAAACGCAAATCCCAATGATAAACCGTGCTCCTTCACGTAGCCGGTCAATCTCTCCATGTGCATTACTCCGCATGACTTGTTGATGTTCAGGCCGTCGTAGTCATGCGATATTATCTGCGTCCTCAGCGAAGAAAATTCACTCCGAAGCACTAGATACGGCACACTTAACGCACTCGCTCCATTCGCGCAGTCAAAGACCGTGTTATCACAAGCGGCTTGTGGCTTTAGCAGTGAGGCTATATGTTTTGCGTAGTCCTCCACCATTTCCGGACAGTCATGTACTCGGCCTATATTCGGGCTGGTATTCGGCTCTGTATCCAGCATGTCCTCAATCGCTAACTCTTCCGCGTCGCTCAGCTTGCACCCGTCTGCGCCTATAAACTTTATGCCGTTGTACTCTGCTGGGTTGTGGGACGCACTAATCACTGCTCCTCCGTCCGCGTTCAGGGCTTTCACTGCATAGCTTACGGCGGGCGTCGGGATTATTCCGCACAGATACACTTCCGCTCCTTCTGAACTTAGGCCGGATATTAATGCGCTCTCCAGCATTCGGCAGGATAAACGCGTATCTCTCCCTACTACTACTTTCCGGACTTTATGCGCCTTCACAAACGCTCGCCCTAACTTCAGCGCAATTTCGGGCGTCATTCTGCCGGCGTTCGCTATGTCTCGTACTCCGTCTGTCCCGAATAGCTTTCGGTCTCTCAATGTCATAATTCCTCCTTGCTTATTGCACCAATGTGTTCACTGTCACGTTCGCTGGGTCTATTCGCGTTATACTCAATCCGTCTCCAGATAATATTTCTCCTTGCACCGGCAATATTACTGGCGACATGAATATATTGCTCATATCTACATACGCTCTCACTTGCGCTGCATCATGCCCATACATCTCTATCTTTGACGGCTTTCCCGCTACTGCTACATTCACACTCGCAGGAATACTCACATAGTTCTGCCCGTCTGTTCCTCGAAATTCCACTGGGACATTCGTCAATAATCGCTCTGCATGTGCCTCACTCAGCGATATATTCACTTTCACTCCTGACGCGTTCACTAACGAGACATTGCCTCCTTCGGGCTTCCTCAACGGCACTATTATCATCTTGTCCGCATTCATCCCTGATATATCTATCACTTCTGTATTCACTGCGTCTATCAGGGCTATTTCTTCCGCACTGCCCTCTATCTGGATCTCCGAAGGGTCCGTGATTATACTTCGCACCTCGTAATCAGGATGCAACAATCCTGTCAATCGCACATTCACAGGCACTCGCTTACGCGGCAATCCTCGCACTAGCTGCCCGCGAAATCTCACCTGCGCAGGCTCTATCGCTACTGCTCCATCAAACGGCTCCGACTGCGAAAACTTCACTGGCATCAATAATTCACGGCCTTCCTGAAGCTCCTCAAACGTCGGTGTTATTCTGACGCTGCCGACTTTCGCTACATCATCCTCTGCGCCTCGCAAACCTACTTCTCGGGGGATTATCTCCGCTCCATCTACGTAATATCCTGAGGGCAATGACACCGGCAATACCATGTCTACTGTCATTAATCGCGTTACCTGACGCACTAAGTCCAGTACTGCCTGCGAAGGGAATACTGACACTAGATTTATGTTTCTGGGGGTCTGTACGTTGATGTTCACTGTCCAGCGTTTCCCGGCCGTCAAGTTCCGCGCATCTATAAACGCCGTCACTGAATTATAATCCAGCCTTAACAGTGCATCTTCAGGCCCTCGCACCTCGATATCTACCTCACTCAGACGGTTACGCAATATTGCCTGCGCATCAAGACCTCGGTATTCCACAGGACACGTGAATTTCCGCGTCAAGTATGCGCTCTCATCCATGCCCGTCACATATATCCACATCAACACTGACGCACTTATCGAGATTATCCACAAGAATATAGGTGATGTCAGTACTGCATTCAGGTCAAAATTCTTCAGCTTCGGCATCCTCATTGAGCTTTCGAGCCTCCTTCGGTGTCTATTGTTCGAGCTTTCCGGTCATCACGAGGAAGTTCGGGCTTCTTGACGGACCAGAAAAGGCCGGCTAATTCCTTCAGCTTCCCACGCCAGCCGGATACTACCTGTTCACCTGCAAAATAGTTCCGCAATATTCCCTCTACCTGAAAATCCTTCAGGTTCTTTGACAATCTGCCACGGTTCGCTAATGACACATCGCCTCGCTCCTCGCTCACTATAAACACTAATGCATCACTCAGCTCCGTGATACCTAGGGCTGCCCTGTGACGCGTTCCGTACCAGCGGGATATCTCTGGCGCATCTGCTAGTGGCAAGTAACATCCTCCTGCTATCAGCCTGTACCTGTCCAGAATTACTGCCCCGTCATGCAATGGATTGTCCTTCCAGAATATAGAGATTATCAGCTCTTGTGTGATATTCGCGTTCAGGTGTATAGCAGTGTTGTAGTAGTCAGCTAATCCGACTTCCTTCTGCAACACTAACAATGCGCCTATCTTGTGCGCCTTCAGGTAGCTCAATGCCCCGGATGCCTGTTTAGCGCGGACATCTGCCTCATCATCGGACATCTTGGGCTTCAGCAGGTAGAACTGCCCCTTTCCGAGTTCCTCAAGCATCTTCCGCAGTTCAGGCTGAAAAACTATCGGCACTGCAAAACTCAATGCTAATAACGCGTTCCCTATAAACCACGATAACAGCCTCATACGCATCAATGACGCAAGACTGGATATCGCTATCAGTATCAATACACCTTTAACAAGCTGGACGGCTCTTGTTCCTACTAGCAACACTAGTATCCGGTATATTATGAACGACACTATAGCAATGTCTATAACGCTCCGGAGCTCACTAAACGCTGACCACATTACGCCCTCTCTGTCGCTATATAACTAAGCGCACTATACCCTTGTAGACTAATCCGCGCGTCCCGTCTATGCTGACAGTGTCGTCGTCCATTAACGTGCTGAAGGCATCAGCAACTCCCACAATACATGGCAGCCCGAAATCCATCGCGAGAGCATTCCCCTCACTGTAGAGCAAGCCGCTCTCAAACAAGACCGCGCCGACTTTCCCCAGTACAGGCCTGTATGCCTCATTGAGCTGCCTAACGACCAGAATACAGCCCTCAGTAACTTTGTCGAGAGCTTCCTGCGGAGTGCGTGCAATGCAGACTTTGCCCGATGCGTTCTTGTGGGATAACGGCGTTCCCGATAAAAGCACCTGCCCCGTAGTAAGTACTTCAACAAGGTTTGTGCTTCCCGGGCGGCCTACAGGAACTCCTGCAGTGATAACAACAAGTTCACCTTCCGGCAAAAGCTTTTCTCGCACACAGACATTAACGGCTTCACGTGCAGCAACATTGATATCGCTCATCTCCGACAATCTCACCGGAGTAACGTGGGTGGGTGGGGGGCGGTGGCGGGGAGAGAGAGTAAGGTCGGTTGGGGGAGTAGGAGAAAAACGCTTAAGGTACGAAAAAAAAGACCTCTTCCAGAGAAAAGGCCTTTTGGTATGAAATGAAACAGTCGATTTACACTATTCCCCAGTGACGAAATTAGGAGATGGTATAAGAAGTTTCTGTGGTTGCGACTAATTTGGCACTCTTCGCAACTAATGGGGGGTTCTCAAAAATCGTTCCGTTCGTGATGATTGTCTGCATGAGTGTCTGAACTTGCTGCGATGTTATTGTGGGGTCAGCGTATTTGTAGGAGAATTTCACTGTGCTTCCACTACCATCAAACTCAAGTACGAGAGTGTTTACTGTTGCCATTGTTGGTCACCTCTATTCTGACAAAAGTCTGCTTACGGTGGTTTTGCGTACTTCCGACATGGCTTTTGCCAACACATCCGACACGGCATCCGCTATGTTGATGGCTTTGTCCGCATCAAAACGCGTTAGGTTCAACTTCCCTATGGAAACCGCAACCGTTTTTAACTGTCCTGTTTGTGTTGTGCCATTGTTGAGCATCATCTGGACTTTGACGCTCACATCATTGGTGATTGCTGTCATTGTTATACCTCCTTAAAAGTGGACCCCCCTATGAGAGCGGGGGCAGAAGATTTTTTCTGTGGTGGGATTATTCTACCACGTCGGGTTCGCTGTCGTCAATAGGTTCATCCTCGAAATTATCCTCAAGGCTCCCTACATACTCCTCACGGGAAACTTCGTTAACGCTTCCATTGCTGCTGACGTTGAAGAACCTCTCTACCTTGCGGGGCTTTGAGATGCCTCTGTTGAGGTCGCCGATGTGGTTGATGAGAAAGAGGATAGATGAACAACTGGAGATAATCTCCTGCCGGTCTTCTTCATCTTCGGGTGATTTTGTGGCCATTTTCATTGCCGTTTGGGTGATGGAGTTAACGGCCTGTGACACTCTGATGCATGCTGATGTGATAAACTGCTGTTCGTTCATTTCTTCGTCTCCTGTTCTGTTGGTGTGAGAGTATATTTCTGGAAGAGTTCCTCAATACGGTCCGAGTACTCTTTTTGGAGGGTGCCTCCGATTTCCTGCAACATGTCCATAACGCTTACGTCGCCACGAGGATATCCCATCATGATACGGTAAGCCTCGTCTTTGGTTGCGGTGCGGATTTCGCCGGTGTCTTTGTCGATGATAGCGAATTTGTAACCTCTGAAGTCACGGACCTTGCACAGGTTTATGGACTTCCGGTAAAGCTCATTGGCAACGTTTTTCAGGTGGCGCAATTCCCTGACGAGAATGTCGTTTTTGCCTGTGTAGCGTGTGATGAGCTCGAGGCACAAGTTTTCTGCCTGCGCTCCAAATTCTGCTAATTCCTCTAAATCACTGCGAGTAGCCACAAAAATCATCTCCTTACGTGTTTGTCGTTTGCGGTACAATCAGCCGGGTGTGTTCGCTTGCTGCAAACGCACTTGCGATTGTACCACCGTTTACGCGTTTGTCAAGATGGGTAAACGCCTGAAAACACTGGATATCTGGTTTTGCGGAAAACACCGATTTTGCTGTTGACCAATTGCAGCGAAAACTGACCAATTCACGAATACTTGCTACGACTACGAAAAAACCCCCCCGATTTCTCAGGAGGGTAAAATCCGGAAGGAGTTTGACCATCTCTACTGTTTGAGTGCTGATTTCGTGAGCCGCTCCATTATCTCCTCATATCTCTCGGGTTGCAAGTGAGGATATTTGAAGACTGTGCGCTCCTCGATTTTCCGCTCATGTCTTTCGTGCTCGGAAAGTTCGTATGATGTCATTGACGTAGCGACTACCTGCAAAAGTACTTCTGCTACCTCTGCAACATTCTGGACAACCCTCAAGGGAATGGAGGGATTTGCGATAAAGCGGTTGTCGATGATACCTTCTACGATGTACTGGATACCTGTGGGGAATAGTTCAAAATGTGTTCCCCAGTGGCGAATGATGAACTGCAAAGTTTTTACGTAGTCTGCAAACGGTAAAGATGATTGCTGCTGAAAACCCACAACTTCCCGCTCACTTTCCACGAGATTTGCCCAATGAGCAGCCTGTTTTTCCTCCTCAGTAGTTGCCTCGAAGGTTGCCATAAGTTTGCCTGGTTTGCGGATAATTGCCATAGTTACACCTCAAAACGGAATGTACATCTGTCTGTCGTTGCTCTCAGCTTCCACGATGCTATACTCTTTTGACGTCTTGACCAAGTGAAAGTAGAGGTTACGCACTTCTCGTTCCCTGCTTTCGTAATCTTTTGCGAGGTCAGGTAGGCCGGCAGCTTTTAGCCTCGTTGCTGCTGACCTGTAGAGCTCGATTGCGTCGACTAGGGTAATGCGGAGTTTGCGATATTGCTTGTGTGTGAGTGATAGGTTGACCACTTGAAAAAACCTCCTTAGCAGAATATGCTATAATGTTACCACAAAATGCTGATGATGGCAATGCTTGCTAATCATTCGGGCAGGCAGGCCGGGACGAGCTCGCGAGAAGGGCAGATAATGGCCGGAGCATGCACCTGCTGGGCTATCAGTACCGCCGCACCACTCACCGCATCAGGCACAGGGGTAAACATATCACTGGCGTTCACAGCCTCACCACCCTCCGCTCTGGCCGCTAAGTGATTCCCCCATAGCCCTAAACCTCGCTCGGCTTTGTCCACTATCCTCCTCATGGTAGCCACCGCCTGCACAGGGTAGTTCCCGCTAGCCGTCTCACCAGATAACATCACTGCATCAGTCCCGTCAAGTACAGCATTGCTGACATCACTCGCCTCCGCACGCGTAGGCCTAGGGTTACGAATCATACTGTCAAGCATTTGTGTGGCAACGATAACAACTTTCCCGCGAACTCGGCACATATCAATAATGCGCTTCTGCACGAGCGGCACGTCCTCAGTAGCTATCTCAACGCCTAAGTCCCCTCGCGCTACCATAACTCCGTCCACTACGTCAACGATTTCGCTGATGTTGTCAACGGCCTGCTTTGTCTCTATCTTCGCCAAAACTCTCATGCTGGAGCCGTATTCCTGTATAAGCCTTCGAACCTCCAGAATATCATGAGCACTCTTCACAAACGATACGGCCAAGTACTCCATGCCGTGCTGAATGCCCCAGACAATATCTTGCCTGTCCTTGTCACTAAGTGCCGGCATAGTGATATCTGCCCCTGGAAGATTTATCCCCTTAGTGTTGCGCAATAGCCCGCCGACAATTACTCGGCATGTAACTTCATCACCCTCTGCCTTCTCCACCTCGAGATTAAGTGCGCCGTCATCAATAAATATACTCTGGCCAGGAACTACTTCATGAGCTAGTAACGGGTAGTTCACCCATATGCGGTCGGGAGTGCCGTCAAAAGGCTTGTCGTCCGAGACGAGTACAATGTGTGAGCCCTGAGTAAGCATAATCTCTCCGCCAGTCATGAGGCCGGTGCGTATCTCTGGGCCTTTTGTGTCCAGTAATGCGGCAATAGGTTTCTTGACAGAGCGTTCAACCCTGCGAATGAGCTTGAGCATCTTCTCGTGGCCGTCATAGTCACCATGAGAGAAATTCAGGCGAGCAACATTCATCCCAGCTTCAGCCATAGCTTTGAGAGTGTCGTAGTTATCGCTAGCTGGGCCGATAGTGCAGACTATTTTCACAAACATAATAATTCCTCCTTATGTGAGCGGGTAAGTGCATTATACTTCACGCAGCGACTATCTCATACATCCCATCCGGCAATATTCCGGAGACGAGTTCACGAATTTTTGCGCCGTCTACACTGAACTCCTTCAGCCACAATAATACTGCCTCATCACGTTCTCGCAGCTCCATCAACAGGCGAGCTTTCCCCCTGCAGCGGTTCAACCCTAAGACAAAATTCCTCATGTTCAGCTCCGTATGCATCTCCACATTAACAACTATCTTCACATACTTCTGAGCTATGTTCACAGCCTCATCAGCCGGCACAATTTTCTCCGGCAAAAATTGTCTCCTATCATCCAGCTTCCCAGTGACTATATAGGCATTTCCTGGTGAAAGTATATCCTTCATCTCTTGCCACATCTTCGGGAATATGACTACATCTATACTGGCCTCAGCATCCTCCAGCTTCATGATGCACATAGTTTCGCCCTTCTTAGTGGTCTTAACGTTCAAGGCAGACACTATCCCGCCAATACAGGGCATAATATCCTCACTCATCCACTTTTGGCCCTCCGTCAACAAGTCCGATATCCAGCAGTTCACATATCCCCTAAGGGTATCAGAATACGCCTCATACGGATGTCCTGACATGTACAGCCCCGTGACGGCCTTCTCAGCCGTGAGCTTGTCCAGGCAGGTATAGTCGTCAACAATGGGTATTTGTGGCATTTTGGGCTCTGGTGTATATTCATCCTCCTCAAAGCATAGGAGCAACTGTTCCCCTGTTTTAGCCTGCTGGTTCTGAACCTTCTTCAGGAGTTTAGTGTTCTTCTGGACAGCATCCAGACATAGCACCAGCCAGCCCAACATCTGTGCACGGTTAGGGTTCATGCTGTCAAAAGCGCCGGCCTTTATGAGGTTCTCGAAGACAGTCTTGTTCATCAGGCTCATATCCACACGCTGGATGAAGTCCCATAAATCACGATACTTCCCGGCAGTTTCACGCTCATGCACTATCATATCCACAGTGTTATGCCCTAGACGCGATACTGCTCCTAAGCCGAAACGTATCACTTCTCCGTCGGGTGTAAAGCTCTCATTCGACACATTGATATCCGGAGGCAACACATCTATACCGCTATGCTTCACCTCCATCACATAATGCCCTAACACTTCACGCTTTGCCTTCATCTGGCTGGATAAATACGCTGCCATAAATTCCGCGCGGTAATTAGCCTTGAGATATGCTGTGTCATACGAGATTAATGCATACGCAGCACTGTGAGACTTGTTGAAGCCATAGCCCGCGAACTTCTCTATGTCGTCAAAGATGCTGCCAGCTGTTTCTGGAGGGATATTATTCTTTTCTGCGCCCGCCATGAACTTAGCTCTCTGCAGCTTCATGACCTCGATTTTTTTCTTGCCCATAGCCTTCCTGAGCATATCCGCCTCGCCCATAGTGTAGCCCGCTAGGATATTTGCCGCCTGCATAACCTGCTCCTGATACAGTATCACGCCGTAAGTTTCCTTCAGAGTACTCTCAAGTAATGGATGCGGATAATGTGGTACAGCTCTGCCGTGTTTGCACTCGATATACTGTTCCACCATGCCGGTCTCCAATGGTCCTGGCCTATACATCGCTAAAGCAGCTACTAAGTCCTCGAAACAGTCTATCCTCAATTTCCGGAGCATTGCTCTCATGCCGTCGCTCTCCAGCTGGAACACGCCCATAGTGTCTGCATCCTGTAGGAGCTTGAATGTCTTATGGTCATTCATAGCGTCATTAATGGCGGACAAGTTCGGAGGAGTTTTGCCGTTAGCCTTGATGTTATGCATAGCTTCGTCAATGATGCTGAGAGTGCTGAGGCCAAGAAAATCCATCTTCACCAATCCGAGCTTCTCCACTCCCTCCATAGTGAACTGAGTAACTACTTGGCCGGTATCAGTGTCCTTATCGGAACCCAATCGCTTCACCGGCACTAAATCGGTTATTGGGACTGGAGAAATCACTACCCCTGCGGCATGTTGGCTAGTGTGTCGAGCTAAACCCTCAATGTTCCGTGCGGTATCTATGACGTCATGAACTACTGGATTGTCCTCGTATGCTTCTTTGAGTTGGTCGCTGTCCTGAAGAGCTTCATCAATATTCTTAGCCTTTTCGGGAACGAGTTTAGCAGTTTTGTCCATGAGAGCGAAATCCTCCCCCATAGCGCGGCCGACGTCTTTTATGGACTGCCTGCCCTTCATGCGGCCAAAGGTGATTATCTGCGCTACATGGTCAGAGCCGTAATGGTCAGAG
>JAFRFA010000025.1:0-7534 GCA_017434585.1 Mogibacterium sp.
ATAGGTCTGCTCTATCTGTTTTCTTCTGCCTTATATATCAGTTCTCCGAGAGTCCTGAACAGGTGGTCCGGATCTACCGGCTTGCTCAGATGGGCGTTCATGCCCGCCTGCAGCGACATCTTTACGTCCTCATCGAAGGCGAGCACGCTCATTCCGATCAGCGTGAGCTGGAACCCGCTGTCCGCGCAGACGGGACGCAGGATCCTACAGCCATTTCTTCTTTTTGAAGAAGATCAGGCACGATATCACGATCGCCAGGCTCACCAGGATCACTATGGGATATCCGTACGGGGACTCAAGTTCCGGCATGTAGCGGAAGTTCATACCGTACCATCCCACGATGAGAGTCAGCGGCATGAAGATCGTCGTTACGACCGTGAGCAGCGTCATTATCCTGTTCTGCTTCATCTCGAGATGCGCGTGATAAAGGTCGTGCACCTGCATCGTATAGTCGCGTATAGAGATCGCGTAATCGCGTCTTCGCACTATGAGGTTCATGAACAGATGGATGTATCTCAGGTTCTCCTCGATGAAGAAGCCGTTTTCGTTTTCTTCGAACTCCTGGGCCATGTCGATGATCTGCTCGTAGTGCACCAGAAGCCTGCGGATATCGTTATGGATCTCGCGGACACGCCCGAGGTCCTCCTGTTCGTATTTGAGGACCGCTTCCTCGATCCGGCCCAGCTCTTCCTCGTAGCGTTCCATGACAGCCAGGTCGCCGTCCACTATCTGCTCGAGAAAGTCGTACAGAAAGCGCTCAAGGCTCGGTTTGCGCCAGCGCTTCGTGCGCCTAATACAGCCTATGATCTCCTCTGCTCTGCCGCTGTCGTCTATAAACACGATGCCCTTTTCGTCAAGGGCGAAAGCGAAGCGGTAGTCATTCGAAGAGATGTCCTCCCGATCCGGGATCCTGAACGTCCCGGTGAGCGAGTCATAGTTCACCTCTGCCTTGGTGTTGTGGATATCCAGAGCATCGATGTCAAGCTCGATGCCCATATCGAAGTGTTCGCGGTCGCGCAGCCACTCTTCAGTCGTGAGAACGGCCACATATCTCGGATCCGCATGTGCAAGCGCTTCCTTTTCTGTACATGGCTGCATTGTCTCAGCCAGAAGATAATAACTCATATCGTCCTATTCGTTTTCCATCTTGATGCCGTTATATATCAGTACATCTGCAAACCGGCTGAAAATACAATCGCCGATTGGATCAGCCGCATATCTTCACTGCAACATGCTGGCCTTTTCTGCAGTCTCCGTGAAAATAATGCATCTGGATAACCTCCTGTTATGCGGGGGCAGACCTTTCTGCCTTTTACACAGTTTATACGATCATGTCCCGGGCGCGGAGACAGCGCAGGGACCGTCTACAGAACGCCCATCTCTCTCAGTTCTGCCAGGGTCTCTTCAGAGCTGCGGTGGAGTATCCCTGTTCCTCCATACTCATTCCAGACCCGGATATTGTCGTAAAGATCATCGATGAGTATGCATCCCCTGCCCTTGCAGTAGTTCCGCTTTTCTTCCCTCAGCACGATATTCATCTTTATATCTTCGGAGAGCATCCTTCGCATCCAGTTTATCTTGTCTTCACCGGCGCCCGGTATCCCTTTGTCAGGTTTGGGAACGCCCGTAAGGATCTCGCATCTGTCACCGTATTCCGAATAGATAGCGTCGAACAATTCCTTTGCTCCGGGCATGAGTGCCAGTTTGTCATAAAAATGCCCGACAGACTTCACTCTTTCCCACAGATCAGCCCTGCGGTTCTTTCCCTGCGAGGGATCCATCCCGCAGAGCTCTCTGAGCCCCCGGTCAAAATCCGCAAGGACGCCGTCCATATCCAGATATATTTTCTCTACTTTCATCGTACCGCTCTCTTATATCTGACAGCGTGACCTGCTAACCTTCTTCCGTGGTCACTCCGAGTATTATCTTTTCGCCGTCCTCTTCATGGGCCAGTGTGGCTCTGAGGGTGGCCGGAACCGATCTCCCGTCCATCATCAGCCCGTAATTATGGATAAAGACACCGTTCTTCTCTATCTCATCCATCACGTTCTCTTTTGTGAAAACGCGGAGATGTCTTTCTATGTCCTTCGGGTCTATCGCTTTAGGAGCATCGCGGACCACATCGCCGAAAAAGTCCTCTCCCCGAACGGCCAGACCGAAGCTCTCGTATTCGCTGGAAGGATTGTACTGGATATAGCGCCCCGTCTCCGGATCTACCGTATAAAGCACGATATAGTCGGGAGCCAGCGAAGCTATCCTGCCAAGAGACGCTTTTTCCTTTCTGAGCCTCTTTTCTTCCTCAAGCTGCTTCATCTGGGCGTCGACGATGCTGATTCCCATTATGATGCGGTTGCCTCCCTGCATCCTGGTGATCTTCATGCTGACATACATCGGCTCTCCGGTATCTACCAGACGATATGCAGTCGTGAAAACTCCCTGGGCATCCAGCTCGAGCAGGACGTTTTCTTTTGTAAACAGCTTAAGGAAATCCTCCCTGTCATCTTTATAGATACGCGTCATCGTATCGCGCTTTGCCGACTCAAAGAAGTCCTTGCCGTGCCTCTCGATCGACAGTTCCTCTCCGCCGACGCGCGAGGAGTATTCGATGTAATCGTTCGTATCGAGGTCGATCACGTATATGTTGTAATAGTCGGCGGCAAGCGCTCTTGCTATATCCGCAAATGTAGTGCTCTCATCAGGTTCCGTGACAGAGAGCACGGCGACTGCGACCGCTGTGTATCCCGTGACGGAGTTGATGCTGACCCTGTATGCGAATGAATGGGCGACGGAGCCGTCAGGCATCTTGTCTTCGTAGAACGACCGGGCTCCGGTATCGCAGCACTGTTTTATGACTGCCGGGAATACCGGTCCGTATTCTATGTCCGGGTCATTGAAATCTATCACTCCGGTGAACAGATCATCTCCGAAGTACCGTCTCACAAAGTCGCAGTAAGAGCGGTTGCTGCGGATATATCTGGCTTTTTCATCCTTCACCTCAAGAACTGCGATCGGGATGGTATCGAATGCGTTATAAAGCGAATCACTGCCCTCGCCGGCAACTATCCCGAGATCGAAGAGGTTCACCCTTCCTATGCTTTCATAGTATCCCGACTCCTCCGGATCCTCAGTCTCTAAGATCAGGCCGTTGTTGCGCAGCTCGTCCACATCTTCAAACGGCAGCGGTTTGCTGAAGTAGTATCCCTGGAGCTTGGCGCAGCCGATATCGCGGAGGAAGCGCACCTGCTCTTCTGTCTCGACGCCTTCGCAGACCGTATCCACGCCAAGGGAAGTGGCCATCCTCATGAGCTCTGTCAGGATGATCTTGCCCTCCTCGCCCTCATCGAGTTTGCGCATGAAGCTCATGTCGAACTTGATCAGGTCGAACTTTATGCTCTGAAGCACATCCAGCGATGAATATCCGCTTCCGAAGTCATCCATCCACACAGGGAATCCAAGGCTGCGGAACCTGTCGACCTGTGTCTTTATGAATTCGAAATCGCTTCCGATCATGCTTTCGGTCATTTCTATGGTTATCCTGTCCCTTTCGATTCCCGACGCATCCACACGGCTTCTGATCTCCTCTACGATGTCGCAGGTATCGAAGTCCGAGCGGGACAGATTGATCGAATGAGGGATGAGTTTGAAGCCCTTCTCCTTCCGTCCCTTCATAAGTTCAAGAATCTGCTCGACTATGAAAAGATCGAGCTTATATATCTGTCCGGATTCTTCGAGCACAGGTATGAAATCGGCCGGAGACATGAATCCCTTTTCCGGATCGATCCATCTTGCCAGCGCCTCCACGTCACAGACTCTCTCGTTCACAGTCCTCACGATCGGCTGGAGATAGACTCTGATCCATCCTTCATTCACAGCTCTGTCGATGTTCTCTGAGATGTAGCGTTTATTCTCGACATCGTCGCTGAGCTCCCGTCTGTAATACCTGAAGCCTGATGCGTAGGTCCCGCTCAGCTCACTGCACGCAAGCTTAGCTCTGTCGCACGCGATACTTGCCGGCACATCGCCCCCGAGAGCGGAATACAGACCGACATGCACAGGCAGCGACCTTCCGTCATTGACCCTGCTGAAATCGCTGAACAGCTGCTCCAGCTTACGCTCCATCCCGTCCATCTGAGTGACTGCAGCGAAATGATCGCCGGCTATCCGGCAGCACCTTTCGTTTCCGAACAAGCCGGTCAGTATCCCGGCGAATTCCTGCAGGAGCCTGTCCCCCTCGGAGAAGCCGTATTTATTATTGAAGAACTTCATTCCGCTGAAGTCCATGTACATCATGTACGGGACTCCGCCGCTTCTGATTATCTCCTTCTTTGCAGTCTCGCTGAGTTCAAAGAAATACGTCATGCTCGGAAGTCCTGTCAGAAGGTCGAAATAGTTGCCCTTTTCTATGCTGTCCTGCAGCTGCACTTCAAGATCGCTGCGGTACTCTTCTCTGATATTCTCAAGGAAATAGCTGTGGAGCAGGCATATGCCCAGAAGACACCCTATGGAGAACATCGGGAGGAGAGAGTACATCACCTGCAGGATATCGAAGGCCGTCATTATTATGCTGAACAGCCCGATAGTGCGGTGTCTCTGCCTTACAGAGCCTTCGCTTTTCACCGCGACCGACAGCGCATAGACAGCCGTCATCACAAACATGAACAGCTGAGCGGCCAGTGTGACATATCTCATCACTTCCGGATGATAGACCCCGTCCGCGTCAAAGGAGAACATGACAGGGCGCACGAAGTTGACAAGTATCGATATCAGCTGGAACAGAAAGATGAAGTTCCCCATGATCATCAGGATCCTGTCGAGGCGGCTGTCCTCTTCGAGATAGTCCACAACGAAGCGGGCCCAGTACAGTATGGCAAGCCCCATGCTGACAAAGTAGAAGACAGTGTCGGCATATGTCAGAGCCTGAAGATGCAGGTCGTAGAATATGCCCCATGCGATGTCGAAAAAGAAATACGCGCAGACGCAGATAAGAAAAGCGCGGTAAGACTTCCGAGCCGGGATGATGCTTTCACCCTCTCTCTTTCTCAGCACATCGTGATTGATCATCAGAGTGATTGCCAGGGCCAGCAGGCCCGCAGATGAGTAAGTCATAAGTTCTGCGCCTATCTGTGCTGTATAACTACCTTATTATAATACCACATCGATCGCATCATTCGCCCCCGGTTGTAATATAATCATTCTGTACTGCCTCTGAAAAACAGCGGCAGAGCGTTATACAGGAACTCCTGCATGGCCTCCAGGTCATGACGGCCTCCTTCTTTCAGGTAAAGCCCGTAGTGATCCGCTGTTAAAACATCACGCCTGGCCAGCATCTCATCAGCCATGTCCAGGGTCTGTTTCTTCAGAGAGTCCTCGGTTCCGACTGCGTGGTAGATATAGTAGCCCTTTTCGTCCAGTTTATTGTCTTCCGCAAGCTGCTCTATGAAGTCGACGTTCTTCTTTATCCGGAATCTTCCGTACGTCCCGTAATACCAGCTCGATCCGCTCACGGGCAGGAAATATCTGATGTAATCATTATCATGGCAGAATTCAAGCCATGTCGTGACCGCTCCGAGAGAAAAGCCTCCGAACGCGCGGTGATCGCGGGAAGCTTTCAGATCCTCATCGGACACCGATGCGGCATAGGTATGGTACTTCCCCTCTGCCGCAGGCATCAGGTGTTCCCTGAAATCGCGGTGGAACTCTCTTACCTCCCACTCCGAGCGTTTGAAATCAGTATCGCTGTACGGGCCGTAGAAGGTAGCGGAGACGATTATCGCCGGAGGCATGTCCCCGTTCGCGATCAGATTGTCGAAAAGGTTCTTCGTCCCGGGATACTCAAAATCCTCGCCGGCATGGCCGCGCCATCCGTGCATGAGATAGATGATGTCATACCGGGTATCTGTGTCATCTTCATCATATCCGTACGGCGTATATACGTACGCAGTCTTAGTGACTGCTCCCCTCCGGCCGACATAGTCCTCAGACTCATAGTCCAGGCGCGTGACGGTTCCCGGCTTCTCAGACGCCTCCAGATACTCCGCGGGAACAGTCTCTGTGTATACCGCCTCTTTATTGATCTCTCTTTCTGCGCAGGATGCCAGCAGCGTCACCGCCAGCATCATGCAGATCATTGTCGATATCCTTTTCATTTATGCTGTTGAGTCTTATCATCTCATGATACGGCATCTCTTCGAATCCGTTCCTTCTGTACGACGCTATAGCCCTTTCATTTTCTGTTTCCACTTCCAGCCTGTTCACGGAATCCGGGTAGCGAGCCTTAAGAAAATCAAGAAACTCCGAAGCGGCGCCTCTGCCCCGCATTTCTTCTTCGAGGTATATGTCTTCTATCCATATGCAGCGCCTGCCGAATTCAGTGCTGTAGCTGTGGGCTATCATGGCGTAGCCCTTTATCTCCCCGTCTTCATCAGGAAAGACAAAACCCTCCAGAAAAGGAGATTCTGATATGCATTCTTCTATGTCATTCACGAATATCTCTTCAGATCCGTCTGTCATTACAGCGTCGGATCTGTAAAACTTTCTCATCATATCAAGCACATAAGGCTTGTCTTCAGCTGTCATTTTTCTCAATTCTGTCTTCTCTCCCTGTGACCGGTCATTTTGTCTAATGATAGCACAAAAAACCGGCCAGAGAGTCTGACAAAGACAGCTGCCGGTGTTTTGCTCATCGATCATGCACGTCTGCGATCTACCTTTTTTTCTGTATATATTCGAGAGCCTCCAGGCGTGTGACATTCCTGCCGTTGATGTAATACTTGTTCCTGACAAAGCCGTCATATCTGCATTCTACGCCTGCATCGGCCCAGCACTTCACGACCTCGCGGCGCAGGGCAGGTCTGGTAATCAGATCGATCTCATTTTTCGGGCTGCCGAAGCCCATTTTGCTCAGCACTATGCTGTCTCCGGCCAGCTCATCGGAGCCTCCTCCCGATACCTTTTCGAGATCCTTCGGATCGAGCTTCTGAATATCATTTGTCATATTGTCTTTATCCTTCATCATGATTCCCTCCTGTCGTATCATTGTTCTTTGCAGACAGTTCTGCTTTCATCAGTTATACAAATCAGCGGCTTTGCGGAGACTTTTCACTTTCTTCTGTCATACTATCTTATATCCGGATTTTCTGAGATCTTTGACAGTATCCCTATGGCGGAGAAGTTTTCGATCACTCCACGCTTATTGTGTAATCCGCTTTGCAGTCATTGCATTTGATCCTGAAGCGCCTGCCGCCTTTATGGGTGATCTGCAGATTATCCGACCCGCACTCACGGCATTTCTCGTCCATCGGATACCTGACGAGTTCACCGCCGCTGCCGCCGGCGACATCTCCGAGATCCTTATCCTTTATAGCAAGTATCTTTTCGTCTTTCATCATCTTACCTCCTTCCGGTCGTTTGATACATTCCTTATACAATTGTACACCAGCTGAAGAGACAGCACCGGCCTCCCATATTTATCAGTTACGACTGTAATATTCCCTCTTTCAATGGTTGAATTCGGCATGTATTTCTCCAGGCTGAT
>JAFRFA010000026.1:0-1885 GCA_017434585.1 Mogibacterium sp.
CGTTCTCGCCGCGATGCTCCTCCAGGAAGGACTTCGTCTGCTCCCAGAGATTGGCACGCTTGTTGCGCAGTTCAAGAATCTTACTCATGAATTACCTCTTTCTCCGGAGATACGCTCCGGTCGTGAATTTTATTTGGGGTACAAAGAAAGCCGGAGGGAATCATCTCATCCACTCCAGCTTGTCTTTCAGGATCTCATACGGCATCGCGCCGTCTTTGGTTTTGCCGTTCAGTCCGATCACAGGCATATCAGGCTCTGTGTCGTCAGGATCGTTGTCCCTGGCGGGTTCTGTGTCCGTCTCAACAGGAGCAGCGGGAGCATCTTCGGTCAGATCCGTATCGGTATCTGCCTCTACGCCTTCGATGGGTTCCTGTGTTTCAGGACCGGTCTCCTGCTCCGGCTCAGTACTCTCAGCCGCATTCTCCGCACCGAGGCGGTTAAGGATGGTCTCTCCCATGACGCGGGAGGAATACTGCCACATGGCCTCAGCCAGTTTGAACGGCTTTTTCTTCTCGCCGCCTTCTTCACCTTCATCTCCGCCTTCCTCCGTGTCGGGATCGTTTTCCTTGTCCGGCTCGTCCGGGTCCTCCTCCGGCTCCTGCTTCTTTGCCTCAAAGAGGATCTCGTCGGCAAAGCCAAGCTCCACCGCTTTCTTGGCATTCAGCCAGGTTTCATCGCTCATGAGCTTTGAAATGCGGTTCCTGGAAAGCCCGGTCTTAAAGGCGTAGGCGTTGATGATGCTCTCTTTCACCTCGTTCAGCGTAGTGATGGCCTTCTCCATGTCGCGGGCGTTGCCCATAGCGATTGTCGAAGGATCATGGACCATCAGCATCCCGGTCGGGGAGATCTGGACGAGGTTTCCCGCCATCGCTACCACGGACGCAGCGGAAGCCGCGATGGACGCGATTCTGACAGTCACACTGCCCGGATAGTCACGGAGCATGGTGTAGATTTCTGCAGCGCAGAACACATTCCCCCCAGGACTATTGATCCAAAGTGTAATGTCTCCTTCGTCGGTATACAGTTCATCACGGAACATCTTAGGAGTCACAGAATCTCCCCAGAAGTCATCCTCATCGATAGGTCCTTCCAGGCGGAGCACCCTGCCGCCGCTGTCATCGTGAATCCAGTTCCAAAATTTCTTCATTTCTTCGGATTACCTCCTCTTCTCTGCGCCTTGCGCTGGGCGTGGCGCTGTGCATGGTTTTTGCTCTCAGCCGCATCCTCCTCTCCTTCCTCCGGCTGCTCCTCTGGCTGTGTCTCGCCTGGCTCTTCCGTCTGCTGTGACTGCTTTTTTTCCTGCTCGGCCACCTGATTCGCGCCATAGGCGGAACCGGCGTCTTTCAGCTTGGTGTAGCTGCCGTTCAGGTAGTAGTCGTCCCCACCGTCTTCCTCCGGGATCAGGTCCATATTTTCCAGACGGCGGATATCGTTGGGAGACAGGAAGCCGTTAGCGAAGCCCACCGCGTAGCCGTCCATGCGGCTCTTGTAGTCGCCGCGCATCAGGCCGTCCACGTTGAACTTTGGGAAATACTCATCCTGCTCCTCTTCGATCAGCACATCCTTGATGATGGCCTGCTCGATACGGACGAGCCAGGGCATGATGGTGTGCATCACAAAGTCGATGCTCTGGTGCTCGATGTTGTTGAAGGTCGCCCGTTTGAGGTCCTGCACCATATGGGGAGGAACACGGAAGATCCGGCAGATCTCCTCCACACCGAATTCCCTGGTGGAGAGGAACTGCGAATCCTCCGGAGGAAGCGAGATCGGTTTGTAGGCCATGCCCTCTTCGAGGACTGCCACCTTGTGGGCATTCCCGGCGCCGCCATATGCGTTCATCCAGTTGTCCCGGATCTTCTGCGGGTCTTTCAGCACTCCCGGATGC
>JAFRFA010000027.1:0-2624 GCA_017434585.1 Mogibacterium sp.
GGTCATTTCGGCGAAGCGCAGGCGGAATTGAATGACATCGGGACGATAGTGAAAGAGATCAGGAGGGTCTGCCTGTGAACGATAACAGCAGCTGCGGATGCGCTCTTCTCGCCGGAGGGATGGGGATCCGCATGGGCGGGATGAACAAGGCGAAGCTTGAATATGACAGGCTTTTCACGAATATCAATAATATGGATGATTACGGAAGTCTTCAGACTGACACGAGAAGATGACACTGACGGACGGCTTTATGTGGTAAACTGTAAGGGACACTGAATAAGGCCATTTTTTGTGCCGGAAACGGAGAGATGATGAGACCCGAAGAAATTAGAAGGATAAGAAAGAGGATAGAACCGACCCTGAACAATTTCAGGAGCATATACGGATGCTACGTCAATGCCGCCGGAGAGATCGTGACGACGATGGAGATACCGGTGCTCGACATGAAGACGGAAGAACGCGAGATGTATGCCGCCGTCCTGAAAAAGGTGCTGTCGGGCAAGGCGGGGAGAAACCAGATATCGCTGGAATTCCCGGCGGATAAGGTCGGCAGCAGCGATGAGCACAGGCTTCTCATGGCGCTCAAAAGCACGCAGCTCAGAGATGAAAGCATGAGAGAGCTGATGTATCAGAGAATCATAGGATCCCTTGATATGGACGGCGAAAGCTACGTGATAATACTTGCGGCGGACACATATGATCTCAGGAGCAAAGACGTAAAAAACGAAGAGTGGTCCGAAGAATCGAATGAGCAGTTCGAGTATTTCATCTGCGCGATATGCCCTGTGAAGACCTCGAAAGCGGCTCTCCAGTACCTGCCGGGACAGCAGGAGTTCAGAGGTATCTCGACGGGAACGCTGCTTGCGCCGCCGTCAGTCGGATTCGTCTTCCCGGTCCTTGATGAGGGCAGTGCCGATATTTATCAGGCTCAGTATTATACGAAGAGCACTGCCGGGAACCACGGAGAACTGATCACAGCTCTGTTCATGATAGACAATCCCCCGATGGCTGCGGACGTGCAGAAGGAGACCTTCAACTCCACTCTTGCGGAGACTCTCGGCAAGGAGTGCAGCCTGGATGTGGTGACGTCCCTGCAGGCGAAGCTGACGGCAAGGGCCGAAGAGATCCGAGAAGAAGATCCTTCCGCGGTGGCCGAGGTCTATATAGGGGACATAGAGGCCATACTTACGGATAAAGGAGTCTCCGACGATAAGGTCAGGAAATTCGGCGAATCGGCAGAGGCCCGTTTCGACGGAGCGTCAGCTCTCAATATCGGGAACCTCATACAGAAAAGATCCTTTGAAGTCCGGACGCCGGAGACGAAGATCACGACCGATCCGGATACTGCGATGAGGATAAAGACAAAAGTGATAGACGGAGTAACGTACATACTCGTGCCTGCGGGCGAGAGCGTGAGCGTTAACGGAGTAGAGATAAGCACCCGCTGACCAGAGACCTTGTTTTTCAGAGAAGTGAGCCGGGCAACGAGATGAAAAAGACAGATATCAGGACACGCGAACAACTGGAAAAACGCATATTGCGCATATCCTTTGTGATGAGCTGCATTCTTTCGCTTGCGGAGGTGATCGCCGCGATCATTCTTCGTTCGCACACCGTCCTGATGGACGCGATATTCGACTCCGCGGATCTCATCATGATGGGACCTTTCCTGGTCCTCGTCCCTCTCCTCTACCAGCCGGTGAGCGAAAGACGGCCGTACGGATACTCCCAGGTCGAATCCCTTTTTCTGATAATAAAGTACACTGTGCTCCTGATACTGGTCGTTGCGATGATGGGCGCGAACGTGCACATTATCCTCACAGGAGGCCATCAGGTCAGTTCCGGCGCGATCGCCGTATTCGAGCTCTGCCTTGCTGCCGCGAGCGTCATAATGTACTTTTTCCTTCTGCACATGAGTAAAAAATACGAATCTCCCACCATCCGCGCGGAGATATACATGTGGAAGACGGACATAATCGGCAGCTGCGGAGTTGCTGCGGCCTTCCTGGCACAGTTCTTCTTGGGGAATACTGTCCTCAAGCCGCTCACCCCGTACATAGACTCCGGAGTGGCCCTGATCATGTCGCTTTTCCTCATTGCCGAACCGGTAAGAGAGATCATCAGAGGATTCAGGCAGATGATGCTTTTCTCGCCTCCGGATGAGGACATGGACAGAGTCCACGGGGTAGTGAAAGCCGCGCTCAGGGACTATCCTTACGAAGCGACTTTTATCGATGTGATCCAGACCGGGCGCAAGACCTGGATAGAAGTGTACCTGAAGAGGTCCGATGACAATGCGGTCATAGATACCGGGCACTGGAAGGATCTCCGGGGGAGAGTCGTCGAAGAACTCAGCGATGATTTCGACCAGCTTTATGTCGAGTTCATACCGGATATCCCGGAATCGTGATGCTCAGCCTTGTTGAGCGCCTGAGCGGGTGATACAATATTGTCAACATAACGGGAAGGAGAGATGTCCAGATGTACAAAATAGTAAGACGGAAGGCGCTCAGGCCAACGGTCACGCAGCTCGAGATCGAAGCTCCGCTGGTGGCGCGCAAGGCTAAGCCGGGCCAGTTCATCATCCTGAGAGTGGATGAAGAGGGCGAGAGGATCCCTCTGAC
>JAFRFA010000028.1:0-2978 GCA_017434585.1 Mogibacterium sp.
CCTGTCGTCGCCGAAGAAATCATAGCCCCATATGTCCTCGAGGAGCTTTTCTCTCGAGAGCGCGATGTTCTTGTGCTGTATCATGTAGAAGAGGAGGTCGTACTCCTTCGGGGTCAGCTCGACGCGCTTGCCGTCGACCGTAATCGTGCGGGCAGCCATGTTGACCTCGAGTCCGTCGAACTTCTGAATAACAGAGCTGTTCTTCTCTGACGCGTCCACACGGTTGAGGACTGCGTTCACCCGTGCCATGAGCTCTTTCGGGCTGAAAGGCTTGACGACATAATCATCGATGCCGAGTTCAAATCCAAAGAGCTTGTCGTACTCCTCGCCTCTGGCTGAGAGCATTATGACAGGGATGTTCTTGATCTTCTGTATCTCTTTGACTGCGCTGAACCCGTCGAGTTTAGGCATCATGATATCCATGATGATCAGGTCGTAGTCGTTGAGCTTCACCAGGCCTATGGCGCTCATGCCGTCGGCAGCCTCTTCTGCAGCGTATCCGCTGAATTCCGCGTATTCCTTTATGACCTCGCGGATCTTGTCTTCATCATCTACTATGAGTATTCTTTTCATCGTTTTTCTCCGATCTTCTGTAAATCTGTATACGGAATAAGTCTATCGGAGGAGCTGAGCCTCCGGAGATCAATGTTTTCTGCTTTACGGCAAAGCCGTATCAGTCGGCGGAAAACATTCTATCGGAGGAGCTGAGCCTCCGGAGATCAATGTTTTCTGCTTTACGGCAAAGCCGTATCTGTCAATGGAAAACAATCTATCGGAGGAGCTGAGCCTCCGGAGATTAATGTTTTCTGCTTTACGGCAAAGCCGTATCTGTCAATGGAAAACATTATATCATACGGGACACGGAAAGTGATAAAGACAATTGAAGAGCGCATATGCGCATGCTACAATGACGGCAGATGACGGAGGGACAAGGACATGTATCACGAGATAGAAGGACAGCTGAGCATAGAGCCGATCATTTTTGACGAAACAGAGCTGATCGCTCTCGGCCATCACTACCCGTATGAGGAGATAGAGTCTCTTGAGATCACCAGCTCGCAGCTCTTTTCCCCTTACGGCATCCTGACTCTGAGGACGCAGGGCAGGGATGTCGCGATACCATTTGCCCGCTCCAGAAAAAACAAGCTCGAGGCTGCGCTCAGAGAATTCAGCAGGCTGCGCGAAGGAGGGACGGAGGTCTCTCCGGGCAGTGCGAAGAGCGCGGAGAAGCCCGGGACTCCTGTGGGAGGCGATCCTTACGAAGAAATGAAGAAACTCAAGGAACTCCTCGACATGGACATAATCACAAAAGAAGAATTCGAAACCAAGAAAAAGCAGCTGCTGGATCTCTGAGCATCCGGCGGGGACGGACCTGATGCAGAAAAGAACAAAAGAGGATATCGCCCGTTCTTCGGGACTGAGCTATACAACCAGATACGTGCTTCTGTTCAGCGCGCTGCTGCTCGTTACCAATATCGTGCTGGGCGCAGTGATATTGGGGCAGTCGGTCTCGACTGTCAGGAAAATGGTCAGGCAGAGCATGCTCAACGTGTCGACTACTGCTGCAGCGCTTGTTGACGGCGATGTCGCAGGCGGTTTTACTGCGGAAGATGTCGGATCCGAAGAGTATGCCCGTATCCTGTCGGAACTCTCTGCATTCCAGAATAATACCGACATTGAATATATCTACATGGTAAGGCAGGACGGTGAAGATCATTACGTCTTTGTGATGGATGCCGACCCTGAAGATCCGGCTGATTTCGGTGAGGAGGTCCTTATAACCGATGCCCTGGAGGCTGCGGCAAAAGGGACCGCAATGGTCGATGATGAGCCGGCGCAGGACGAATGGGGCAATTTCTACAGCGCATACAGTCCGGTGTTCGATTCGAACGGCGGCATAGCCTGCATAATCGGCGTGGACTACGACGCGGACTGGTTTGACAGGAAGATACTGGAGAACTCGGTTTCCGTCGGGATAATCTCTGCCCTGTCGGTCATCCTGACGCTCGCGGTGCTGCTGATAGTGACGGGCAACATAAGAAGGAAATTCGCAGAACTCAACGCCGACCTTTCGACTCTTGCGACCGATGTGGAGGAGCTTGCGTCGGATCTTGTCAGCGATACCGGGTACAGGAAACCGGAGAAAAGCGGGCCGGAGGATGAAGCGGACATGTACACCGACCTTTCAGCGGCCGACATAGAGGCTCTGAGCGGAAGGATCCGTTCCATGCATACGGACATAAAGGCGTATATCGATCATGTCCACGAGAAGGCGCGGACTGACGCCCTTACCGGTGTCGGCAATACTACAGCGTACATGGAGCGGACAGAGAAACTCGATGCTGCCATTGCGGAAGGAAAGGCGTCCTTCCGTGTAGCGGTCTTCGATATCAATTTCCTGAAGCATCTGAACGATGAATACGGGCACATGTGCGGAGACAGGGTGATAAGGGGAGCGGCAGCTCTTATCGCCGGGGTGTTCGGAGCAGACAACACCTACAGGATAGGCGGAGATGAATTCATAGCCATAGCCGAAGGAGCCACAGATGAGGAGATGGCGTCCGGGCTTGCCGGACTTGATGAGGCTGCGGCGAAGTACAACGAAGCCAACCGGGACCTTGACGGGATCCTGTCCATATCAAAGGGACTGGCGTCATACAGGCCGGGAGAGGATATGACCTTCAAGAGCGTCTTCAGCCGGGCCGACAAGGACATGTACGAGAGCAAAGTCAGATTCCACAGGGAACACAGCGAATACGACAGAAGGCGGTAGCGACAGTCCGTCCCGTAAAGCGCAGATGTAAAAACAGCAGCAGGATCCGAAGATCCGCTGCTGTTTTTTGTAAAGAGGTTTTATGATTGTGAAATTTGATTACAGAACGTGCTTTCCGTACATTGCATCCTGTTCTTTTCTGAGCTTGTAGATCAGAGTATCCTTGTCGAGCTCTACCATGTCGTATGTGATCAGGTCGCCCTTC
>JAFRFA010000029.1:0-9772 GCA_017434585.1 Mogibacterium sp.
CACGGTATCTGCCAACCATTCAGCCTCGCTCTGCAGCTGGCGCCAGGGTTTATTAGGACCTGTCGCCAGCGCGGGCTTCATGGGGCAGATCGTTCCAATAGAAAAGCCTCGACAGAAGTCGAGACTTTGTCTACAGTCTGACGGGGAGAATAATCTCCCCGTTATTTTGTTTTTGTAAGAGAACAAAATAAATGTTGACGGGGGAGGGGGCAAATGTTATTATTGCTTTGTCAATTTAGCACTTTAACACGCTAAAGCAGAAAAGCGAACGGAAAAGAAAGAACAGACAGAAAAAGGGGAAACGGAATGTATTATCAGAAATATGTACGACATTGAATATAAAGACGGCCAAAGGACAGAACCTGCGGCCGGGACAGAGCCTCAGGCTCATCAAAGCAGAATGGCCGCGGGGTCAGACCCCCTGGCCGCCCACTCAGGTATAAACGGAAAGGACAGATAAAATGAAAAAGAAACTTACAGTACTCATGCTCGCGTTCACGATGGTATTCACCATGCTGGCTGCCACTGCCTGCGGCGGACAGAGCGAAGAAAAGGCAGAAAAGACCGACTACGGCGAAGGATATGTGTTCAAGCAGGGCTTCGACCTCGACTACAGACCTTACTCATTCGTTGATGACAATGGTGAAAACGGCGGCTTCGACGTAGAGATGGCCCAGGCCGTATGCGACTACTACGGATGGAAATATGAGGCGGTACCGTTCAACTGGGACGCAAAGGACGCCGAGCTCAACGCAGGCAGCTGCGACTGCATCTGGTCCGGATTCACCATCAACGGCAGAGAAGACGACTACACATGGAGCAAGCCATACTCCGACAACACACAGAAGATCATGGTCAAGAAGGACAGCGGCATCACAAAGCTTGCTGACCTGAAGGACAAGAAAGTAGGCGTTCAGACAGCGACATCGGCTTACGACCTCCTCAACGATGAGGAAGGCCAGAAGGCTCTCATGGATACGTTCGCATCCCTCGAAGTCTATGATACATACACTATCGCGATCACAGACCTGAACGCTGGAGCCATCGACGCCGTAGCAGTAGACGTTACGAGAGCTGAGGAGGCCATGGCGAATGACGATACTCTGGTATGCCTCGAGGAGAACCTTGGAAGCGAGCAGTACGGCATCGGATTCCGCAAGGATGACACGGAACTGCGCGACAAGGTCAATGAAGCGCTCGATGCACTTGCTGCTGACGGAACTGTAGCAAAGATCGCGGCAAAGTATCCGGAGATCCAGGATTACATCACTCTCGGAAAGTAATATAAGAAAAATACGTATAGTTTAGCCATTTGAAACAATATCGATCGCACGTAAAGCGCCTGCCGTATGGCTCGCGCTTTACGGGCGTATTGAGAAAGCAGGAACCAAAGGAGATCAGATGACCTTTTCAACAATGCTGTCCACGATGAGCGCGGGCATGTGGAAAACATTCCTCATATTCGCCCTCACCCTTATCGGATCGCTGCCGCTCGGCATGATCGTCGCGCTGCTCAGAAAATCAAAGTTCGCTGTGGTGCGCGGCATCATCAGCGCATACATATCAATAATGCGCGGCACGCCGCTGATGCTGCAGCTGCTCTGCTGGTACTTCGGACCGTACTACCTCTTCGGGATGAACATCGGCGAGTGGAGATTCCCGGCAATAATAGTCGGATTCGTACTGAACTACGCGGCCTATTTCGCAGAGATCTATCGCGGAGGCATCGAGTCGATCCCGGTAGGCCAGTACGAGGCAGCCGAAGTTCTGGGCTATACGAAGACACAGACCTTCATGAAGATCATTCTGCCTCAGGTCATAAAGATCATCATGCCGTCCGTGACGAACGAGGTCATCACACTGGTAAAGGATACATCGCTGGCCTTCACTCTGGCTTATCAGGAGGTGTTCTCGCTGGCCAAGCAGATATCCGCTTCGCAGACATCATTCATGCCATTCCTCATAGCGGGCGTGTTCTACTTCGTTGCGAACTACGTGGTGGAGAGAGTCATGCTGCGCATAGAGAGATCGATGGATTACTACAAGTAGGGAGGGCAGCGTAATGATACTCGAAATGAAAAACATAGAAAAACACTTCGGCGGACTCGAGGTCTTAAAGGATATAAGCTTCGGAGTCGACAGCGGCGAGGTGGTCAGCATCATCGGACCGTCCGGTTCAGGCAAGTCCACGCTGCTCAGGTGTGCGACCTTCCTCGAGACCATAGACGGCGGAGAGATAGTATACATGGGAGAGAAAGCGGCTCACACCGACGAGAGCGGGAAAGCGGTATACGCATCTCCGCAGCAGATGAAAAAGTTCAGAAAGTACTGCGGTCTGGTGTTCCAGCAGTTCAATCTCTTCCCGCACTACAGCATTCTGAAGAACATCACGGATGCCCCGGTGAGCGTGCTGGGCATGAGCAAAGAGGAAGCCGAAGAGGAAGCTATGAGCCTGCTGAACAAGATGGGTATCGCCGACAAGGCGAAAGCCTATCCTTACCAGCTTTCGGGAGGCCAGCAGCAGAGGGTCGCCATAGCCAGAGCCATGGCCATGAAGCCGGAGATACTTTTCTTCGACGAGCCTACATCGGCCCTCGATCCGGAGCTTACCGGAGAGGTGCTGAAAGTCATACGCCAGCTGGCAGAAGAAAAGATGACCATGGTGGTCGTGACACACGAGATGCCGTTTGCGAAGGCGGTGAGCAACCGCGTCATATTCATGGCCGGCGGAGTCATCGTCGAGCAGGGCGATCCGAGATCGGTATTCGACGACACACAGGAAGAGAGGACGAAGCAGTTCCTCAGAGTATTTGACAGATAAAAGCCTACGGGCGATCGAAGAGATGGCAGCGGAAGCATACAGGGAAATAGAATACTGCATATTTGATCCGACGGGAAACATCACCGCCCTCGTCGAGACTGAAGTAGACACAGCCGATCAGCCGGGGGTGGCCGCGGAGATAATGCGCGAGCACCACGATGTGGAGCAGGTGGGTTTTGTCAGGATGGTCCCGAAAGACGCAGCTGCCGGCGGAGCGGCAGCATGCCTGCGCATGGCAGGGGGCGAATTCTGCGGCAACGCGACGATGAGCACCGCGGCTCTTTACGCGAAGAGAAATGAAGAGCATTTCGGCGATATCGTCTATGCGGACATAAAGGTCGACGGCATAGAAAAGCCTTTCGGTGTCCAGCTCAGAAGGGAAGACGCGAACAGCTGGGCCGCAGGCGTATCGATGCCTCCTGCAAAGAGCATTGACGTGCTCCGCATGACAGCAGAGGATTATCCGGCTGCTGAGCTCGGCACACTGCCTGTCGTCAGAATGGAGGGCATCGATCACATCATTATCGAGCAGCAGTCTTTCTACTACAACCTCAGGAACAACCGGAAGCTTACCGAGTCGATCATCAGGACGATCTGCGGCATCCTGGATTCCGAGTGCCTGGGTATGATGTTCCTTGCGGACGGAGGGAAAGAGAGAGAGATGACGCCTCTCGTCTACGTCCCGGGAGCAGACACCATGTTCTGGGAGAATTCCTGCGCGAGCGGCACCGTTGCGGCGGGACAGTACCTCGCTGCGAAGGCCGGGGAAGCGGTCTCTGCCGCCCTGAAAGAACCCGGCGGGACGCTGGTCGTAGAAAGCGATCCGGAGACAGGAGAGACATGGCTTTTCGGGGGCACGAAGCTGCGTGATCAGCTGACGCTTAAATTGACATGAACAGCCCATAAATGTTAGAATATCGTGCTGGCCACCGAAGCATAATAGGTGGCTTCACGATTTTTTTTATGAGGTAAATTTACAAATGACAGATTATCAGGAGACCATTAAAAAATATGCGGACGCAGATCTGGATAAGATGACGGACGCTGAATACAAAGAGCTCAAGGAAGCTGAATTCGCTGACATGAAATTCATGGCGGACTCGATCGCAACGAGCGACGTGCCGGAGGTGATGTACCGTATCGGAAGACCGATCACAGATCTGAAGATGATGATGGAGAGCGGAGCCGACGAATACGGATGGGACAAGGTCCTCTATCACCAGATCATGCCGGGAGACGATCACTTCACGGAGTTCTCGTACGGACAGGTCAGAGATGATGTAAGAGCTCTCGGAACGGTGATGATGAAGCTCGGTCTGAAGGGCGCGCACATCGGCATAATAGGGTCGAACTGCTACGAGTGGGCTGAGTCGTACTTCGCCATAACGGGCGGACTCGGCGTCGCTGTGCCTCTTGACAAGGAACTTTCGGCCGAAGAACTCACGAACCTCGTGAACATGGGAGATATAAAGGCCGTCATCTGCTGCCAGGACAAGTACTACGACATATTCAGGGAGATAAAGGCTCAGAAGAACTGCCTTGATTTCGTGATTGGCGTCAACAGAAAAGAGCACGAAGATCCGAAGAAAGGTCTGTACTCCTGGAACATCCTCAGAGAAGAAGGAAAGAAGCTGATAGAAGATGGCGACAGAAGCTATCTGGATGCCAGAGTCAGAGCTTCGGACATGGCCGCCATAGTGTTCACATCCGGAACTACGGGGGTCAGCAAGGGAGTCATGCTCAGCCACAGGAACATCTGCTCCGATGTCCTTATCGCGCAGTCGTATCTCGAGGTCGTCCCGGACGATGTGTTCTTCAGCGTGCTTCCTATCCACCACACATACGAGTGCACGTGCACGATGATCGAGGGCCTTTTCATGGGAGCTTCGATGGCGTTCTGCAGGGGCCTCAAGTACATCACCAAGGATATGCAGATGGTACACCCGACATTCCTGCTCGCTGTGCCTCTGATATACGAAAAATTCTACAACACCATACAGAAGACTCTGAAAAAGCAGGGCCAGGACAAGCTGGTCAATTCGCTCTTTGCCGTAAACCACTATACGAGCAAGGTGGGCCTGAACGTCGCGAAGCCTATCGCCAGAAAGATCATGGCCCAGTTCGGAGGCAACATCGACATGTTCATCGCAGGCGGTGCGAGGGTAGACCCTAAGGTCCTCGCCTTCTTCCGCAACATGGGCATACCGTGCCTGCAGGGATACGGACTGACGGAGACTTCTCCTATGGTGGCGCTGAACCCTGACCAGTGGAGATACATGAGAAACGAATCCGCAGGCAAGATCTTCCAGTTCACCGAATGCAAGATCGTCGACAAGGACGAGGACGGAAACGGCGAGATATGCTTCCGCGGGCCTCAGGTCATGATGGGCTACTACAAGAACCCTGAAGCGACTGCAGAGTGCATGGAGGACGGATGGTTCCACACCGGCGACGTCGGATATGTCGATGAAGACAACTACGTTTACATCACCGGCCGCCGTAAGAACGTCATCATCGCCGCGAACGGCAAGAACGTCTTCCCTGAAGAGCTCGAAGAAAAGATCGCAAGAAGCCCTTACGTCGAAGAGTGCATGGTATGGGCGGTCGAAGACAAGGACGACAGCCTGGACAGAGGCATCTATGTCACGCTTAGGCCTGACATGGAGAACGTAAAGGAAGCTCTGGGCGACAGAGCCGGTGACGAAGGAGCCGTAAAGGCTCTCATAAGCAGCGAGATAGACAAACTGAACGCTCACTGGCCTGACTGGAAGAGAGTAAAACACATAGTCATAAAGAAGAGCGAATTCAACAAGACGACCGGAATGAAGATCAGAAGGTTCGTCGAGGAGAACAAGCTCGCCGACTGATAAAGAAAAGGCGGACTGAGATGAAAAAAAGACCGACGCTGATCCTCGATCACGACGCGCTGCGCTTCAACATGAGAACGGTCACGGGCTGGTGCGCCAAAGCCGGCATCGATGTCGCGGGAGTCATCAAGGTGACGACCGGCATGGCATCCGTCGCGCTCGATTACGAAAGATGCGGTGCGAAGTGGATCGCGTCCTCGAGGCTCGAGCAGCTCGCGAGGGCCAAAGAGGCCGGTGTGAAAGTCCCTCTCCTCATGATAAGAGTACCGATGATCTCTGAACTCGATGAACTCGTGAGGATATGCGAATACAGCCTTGAGAGCAGTCAGGACACTCTGTACTCGCTCGATAAGGCGGCAGAGAAAGCGGGAGTTACGCACAATGTCATACTGATGGCCGATCTCGGGGACCTAAGAGAGGGACTCATCGAAAAGAAGGAACTGATCGACCTCGCGAAATATGTCGAGGACAGCCTGGACAGTCTGCATCTTGCAGGCATAGGCACCAATCTCGGATGCGTGGGCTCCGTGATACCTACGGAAGAGAAGATGCTGATGCTCGCGGAGTGGTCGCAAGACGCCGGGGAGGCGATCGGAAGGCCGCTCGAGGTTGTATCGGGCGGAGCGACATCGAGCCTGATGCCGCTTTTCGACGGGGTGATGCCGCCTGAGGTGAACATGCTGAGGATAGGAGCCGTCGTGCATTGCGGGCCGTACGAGGACCTTCGCACCTGCTACGGAAGAAAGGAGATAGACGAGCTCAGAGGAGATGTGTTCACGCTCGAGGCGGAGGTCATAGAAGTGAGCACCAAGCCGACCCACCCTATAGGAGAGCTCGGAGTCAATGCGTTCGGAGAAAAGGCGGTCTACATCGACAGAGGGGACCGGAAACGGGCAATACTCGCAATAGGAAGAGCCGACTACGGCGATATCGGAGATATCCTGCCGCAGCTCGAAGGCTCGGAGGTCACCATGGCTTCCGGAGACCATACCATACTCGACATCGAAGACTGCAAAGAGGACATCCGGGTCGGAGATACGGTAAGATTCTCGCTGAAATATTCGGCCATACTCAGACTCACGGCAAGTGAGAATGTAACGATAGAAGAGAAGAACATTTAACGAAAGGGATAAGGAAATGGCAGCACTCAAATCCAATGAAATGACAAGAGAAGGTTATGACAACCTTAACGCGGAACTCGAACATCTTATCACTGTAGTCCGTAAAGAGAACGCAGAGAGACTCAAGGAAGCCATCTCGCTCGGAGACATCAGCGAGAACGCCGAGTATGATGCGGCAAAGGACGCGCAGGCGGAGACCGAAGAGAGGATCTCGAACATCGAGGAGATCCTGCGTACGGCAGTGATCGTTGAAGAGACAGACGAGAGCGATGATTCCGTTCAGACAGGACGTACGGTCACGCTCAAGGATCTCGTATCGAAGCAGACAGTGACATACAAGATCGTAGGAACCACTGAGGCAGATCCGCTGAACGGCAAACTCTCGAACGCTTCTCTGGTGGGACAGCACCTTCTGGGACACCACGCGGGCGACAAGGTCGAATTCCCTATACCGGACGGAATTGCCAAGTATCAGGTAGTGGAGGTCAAGAGATAATGGCAGAGAACAGGCTGCAGGAAAAGGCCGAAGCCGAAGTACGCGAACTCAGCGAAAAGGAGATAGGCGAACAGAGGCAGGTCAAGAGAAAGAAGCTCGAAGAGCTCAGAGAGGCGGGCAGAGACCCGTATCTCGTCGAGACCTATGATGTGACCGCGCATTCGGGCGACATCAGGGACGATTTCGAGATGATGGAAGACCAGGAGGTCAGGATCGCGGGCCGTATCATGGCGTTCCGCCGCATGGGCAAGGTCGCGTTCGTCGACCTGCAGGACAAGCAGGGCCGCATCCAGGTGTTCGTAGCCAGAGACAATATCGGGCAGGACGAATACAATATCTTCAAGACATATGACACCGCTGACATCATCGGAGTCAGGGGCGAGGTCTTCAGGACGAAGACCGGAGAGATCAGCGTAAGGGCGCGCGAGGTGACTCTGCTGTGCAAGTCCCTGCAGGTGCTTCCTAACAAGTGGCACGGACTGAAGGACACAGACCTCAGATACCGCCAGAGATATGTCGATCTCATCATGAACGAGGATGTCAAAGATGTGTTCCTCAAGAGGGCGAAGATCATCAGCACGATGAGAAGAGCACTCGAGGACGATTACGACCTGATAGAGGTCGAGACCCCTGTTCTCGGAAACATCGCCGGCGGCGCGGCTGCAAGACCGTTCCTCACGCATCACAATACTCTGGACATCGACATGACCCTCAGGATCTCTCTTGAGCTCCACCTCAAGAGGCTCATCGTCGGCGGGCTCGACGGAGTCTACGAGATCGGCAAGGTATTCAGAAACGAGGGCATGGACAAGAACCACAGCCCTGAGTTCACATCGATGGAGGCATACAAGGCTTACGTAAACCTCGAGACGATGATGGATCTCATGGAGCAGGTCACATACAAGTGCGCCATGGCCGTAAACGGCACGCCTGTCATCAGATACGGAGGCAAGGAGTTCGATGTGACTCCGCCGTGGAACAAGATCGACATGACGGAGGCCGTCATCAACGCGACGGGCATCCCGTTCGATAAGATCGACAGCGATGAAGAGGCCATCGAGGCGGCGAAGAAATACGGAATGGTATTCGAGAACGAAGCAGACTGGTCGAGAGGCAAGATCATCGCCGAGATGTTCGAGGATTACTGCGAGGATATCCCGGGATTCCTGGACGGACCGTGCTTCGTATGCGGACATCCGCTCGAGGTATCCCCTCTTGCCAAGAAGGATCCGAAGGATCCGCGCATCACGAGAAGATTCGAAGCATATATCAACGGGTGGGAACTATCCAACGCGTTCTCCGAGCTGAACGATCCTATCGATCAGTACGAGAGATTCGCCGAGCAGCAGAGACAGCTCGACCTGGGAATAGACGACGAGGCCCATCCTATGGACACAGACTTCGTCAATGCTCTCGAAGTCGGTATGCCGCCGACAGGGGGCATCGGCATCGGAGTCGACAGGCTCGTCATGCTTCTCACTGACAGCGCGACCATCAGAGACGTACAGCTCTTCCCGACAATGAAGCCGGAAGGCAGGGGCGGAGCAGCAAAGAAGGAGCGTGTCGAGATAGATTTCAGCAAGGTGAAGATCGAGCCGCTATTCGAAGAGGAAGTGGATTTCGACACCTTCAGCAAGTCGGATTTCAGGGTCGTAAAGATCAAATCCTGCGAAGAAGTGAAGAAGTCTGACAAGCTCCTGAAGTTCACTCTGAACGACGGAACAGGCGAGGACCGCATCATCCTGAGCGGCATCAAGAAGTACTACGATCCGGCTGAACTCGTTGGAAAGACTGCGATAGCGATCGTGAACCTTCCGCCGAGAAAGATGATGGGAGAGTACAGTAACGGCATGCTGATCAGCGCGGTCAACGAGTATGACGGAGACGAGATGCTCAACCTCCTGCTCGTGGACGACAGGATCCCGGCCGGCGCAAAACTGTACTGATGAGCAGTGGAAAATGGGTCAGAAAGTGGCCGCCCGGAGAATGAAAAAACGATCTGAATGATTGTTCCGGGAACCAGATCTACTACCCCATTTTGGCGGTTAGTACCCCATTTCTACCCCATTGCAATAACAAGATATGAAGACTTATGAAAGGGTATCGAGCCTCCATCAAGTTCATATAACAACTTATGAAGACTTATGACTACCCCAAATGAGTGAAATAACAGAGGCATTGCTTGCAAATAACAACAGGCGATGCCTTTTTTCGTGTCCGGGGTTACACATTAGCTGCACCCGTCTGCATCATTGAGGACCGCCGAAACCATGAGTAGACTACCTATATAGTTATATCAAGCTTTCAAGGAAAACCTATGGATATAAGCAAACAGCTAAAAAAGGAACTCGCAAATCTTGAACCCGGCGAAAAGGTCAAAATGATCGGAGAACTGCTGGATGCAATTCATGTTGAGACGAATAATCTGAGCGATGATACCAGAAAGGTATACAGTATCCCCATCACC
>JAFRFA010000030.1:0-10069 GCA_017434585.1 Mogibacterium sp.
CAGAAGCCGCATGGAGCAGTCGATGCCTGTGCTGGCGCAGATCAATCTGGACGGCAACTGCTTCATCATAACGATGCTCGCAATGCTTTATGTCGCGGTCAACAGCACGCCGCTTTCGTTCGGAGACACGATAGCGGTCGGTATACTCGTGCTGTTCCTGTCTATCGGAGCTCCGAACCAGCCGGGATCATGCCTGCTGGGGCTGACGATCGTAATGGTATTCCTTGAAGCGCTGCCTCTTGGAACAGTGGCGATCGTGGGGGAAGTCTTTTTCGGAGGCATGCTGAACCTGGTGAACATAGCAGGCGACATAGTCACGATCGCAACGGAAGAAGTGCGAGAGACCGGAACTGCTGAGCAGATAAATGAAGCAGCCGCGAAATGAAAAGCTCAGAAGTCTGTACAAAAAATAACGGCGCCCCCCGCGGCGCCTTTTTTGCGTCAACAAATACGGTCCGCATGAACAAACAGCTCCCTGAGGACTCCTTACTGATTCTGTATGAGCGACAGGGCCTGCTCGATGAGGTCGTTGCTCTCTCCCAGCTTGTCGACCGCCTCGTGGATGAGATCGCCTGCGACTTCGTCGAAATTGTGCGCGAGGTCGTGCAGCTCTTCGGCGTGATGGCGGTTGTGATCCAGCATGTACTTCAGAAGAGCAAGGGCTTCTTCAGGTGAAGATGCCGCCGCGTGCGAGTGAGTATGGCCGTGCGAATGCGTCGTGCCGTCGGCGTGAGTGTGCGTATGGCAGTGTCCGCAGTGCTCGTGCTCGTGAGTTGTTGCGTGGTCGTGCTCGTGAGCTTCGTGCTCATGGTCGTGTGTATGTTCGTTGCTCATGTATTACCTCCGTAATGATCAGTGCCGGCAGAGGGTCAGTCCCCCCTGGCCTCTTCTCAATTGGAAAATATAGTATACGTAAACATTTTACAACCCCATATAGGGGATATATATAGTGTCTGCAGTCAAGTACTAAAAAAATACAAAAACCGAATAGCTAAAAGCAGTTTCCCGATTCATATTTCATTGACACATCATTAACAAGAGCCTTAAAATAAAATCAAGAGTATTATTGTAGGAACAGTATGCCCGGACGGGCGACTGCGGCGCTTTTCTTGCTTTAGCAGAAAACCCGATTCGCGACATCAGTTTCCTGCGCGTTTCAACTCAGAGAGGGAGAGGTGACACATAATGCGTGACTTAAAGCATCTGATCTACTTTGAGGACCTTCTGCAGGAAGCCAATAACGAGCTCGTGCGCAAGGGTAAGGAAGACGGCAATCTGTGCCTTGGCTACACTTGCTACTTCATGCCTGAGGTCCTTCTCGATCTGCCTGGCTGCTTCGCGGTAAGACTGAGAGCGCCAAGGTGCACGTCGCCTGACATGGCTTCTTACTACATGTCCGGACGTACATGCCATTACGGCAGATCACTTCTCGAAAGAGCCCTGGAGGGCGGCTTCAACTTTATAGACGCCCAGCTCGCTACAGAGACCTGCACGGTAACATGCAGATTCCAGGAGCATCTTGATTACATGGACGACGTCATCAACAACGCGACGTTCAAGACTTCATTCACGGACGTTCCGTTCAAGAAGAACGAGAACAGCATCGATCACTACAGAAAACAGCTCAAGATCAAAGTCCTCGATTTCCTGGCGAACGAGTTCGGTGTCGACACTTCGGACAAGGCCATCCTGAAGGCGATCAAGATCAACAACGAAGTGAACGATATCGTCAGAGAGATCGGCGACTTCCGCAAGCTCGAGAACCCGCCTATCACCGGTTACGAGTTCAGCGTCATCACGCTGGTATCGATGGTATGCCCGAAGTATCTCATCGTCGACAAGCTGAGAGAGACTCTCGAAGAGATCAAAAAGAGAGAGCCTGACGAGAAGCCTGCATTCAAGATCAGGGTGCTGCTCGCCGGTTCCGAGAACGATGATCCGGACTTCATCAAGCTGATCGAAAGCTGCGGAGCTCTCGTGGTGGCCGACAGACACTGCTACGGCTCGCTCGAGGCCAGACAGCACATCGACATCAAGGATGGCGAGGATCCGCTGACTGCCGTTGCGAGACACTACCTGCTGACGAGCCAGTGCGCGAGATTCATGGAGCAGCAGGAGATGAGACACCGCAAGAAGGTGCTCGCCGACTATGCAAAGGAATACAAGGCAGACGGTATAATCGTGGAATCTAACAAGTTCTGCGAATACTGGAGCTTCGAGAGAATGATCGACACGATCGTTCTGCCTAGAGACTTCGGATACCCGGTATGCTCCATCGAGAAGGAGTACATCAACACCGCATCCGGACAGCTCAGGACGAGATTCCAGGCGTTCGTCGAGAGCGTAGAGCTCAAGAAGATCCAGGAGGGCAAGTAAGATGAAAAAACCTGACATAAGCAAACTCAAAGATGTCGACTTCAGGAAGGCTGCAAGGGATTTCGTCTACGGCAAGCCTCACGGAGAAAGAAGACTCGGAGACCTGTACATCCCTAAGACAGGTCTGTATAAACACAGAGAATGGCGCGGTATCAAGGATACCATGTACTACTTCAACAACATCTGGCTGTACAACTACGGAATGATCGTACGCGACCTCATGGTGTACGGCGGCGGCCCTAAGGGCGCGATCCAGTTCCTCAAGGGAACATGGAGATACAGATGGATGGGCCAGACATATCTGACAGTTATGCACTGGTTCGACCGCTGCCTCGAGGGAATGAGGGGCGAGACGCTCAAAGCTTCCGCATGGCACTTCAGAGGCATCACAAGCGCATGCCTGTACCAGATCACGGGATTCTTCAACAGAGACCTCAACATCGGCGGAGATCCGGCTCTGAGAGCAAAGACTATCGGTACCGACGAGACAGTCTGGGGCGGCATCATCTATCCGTACATGGATCAGGGCGGCTATTACCTGCCGACACAGATGATCCCGTACTTCGTAACATGCCACTGCAACAACCATACGGTACTCAACTACATCGACGCGGTACAGGCCTACGGACTTCCGGGCGACCCTTGTCCGATGTGCCAGGCCGAGGCCGGCATCTACATCGAGGATGATGTTCCTGATTCATACGTAGCGATGGTCACGACAAACGAGGCCTGCGACAGCTCGGTAGGAACATCTGTCATTCAGGACTGGATGATGAACAAGCCGCTCTTCGCGATGCCTCAGGTAATGCAGTTCGACGACGACTCAGTCCTCGAGAACTGCGCGAAAGAGATCGAGATGGCCTGGAGATTCATAGAAGAGCAGACCGGACTTGAGTTCCACTGGGATGAGCTCGTGAAGCACATCGAACTGCAGAACCAGCAGACAAGGTTCGAGTGGGAGAAGTGGGACGTTGCCGCCAACACCAGCAACTATCCGATCAACGGCGTAGCCCAGGCTCTGTACAGGATCTTCTACTCGCAGTACGGCGAGAGACCTTTCTGGCATGAGGTGGACGCCAAGGTCAGAAAGATCATGGAGAAGTGCGTCGAGGAAGACATCAACACATTCCCGATGACACGCCACAGAGTGATCGCATGGTCGTGCGCTCCTCTCTACTACTCCGCATGGTGCACATGGGCCTACAACTGCTGGGGCCTCAACACCATCATCAACATGGACTCACTGATGTTCGACATGGAGATCAGAACGGATTCCTACGAGAACTGCCTGCTCGACTGCGCGAAGTATCACGAATGGGCTCCGATGAGAAGAATGGCCGTAGGCGGACTGCAGCACATCTTCGAACTCTGGGAGAACATGGAGAAGTTCAACTGCGACATGGTAATGATGTACGACCAGCTCCAGTGCAAGGGAATGCAGGGCGTCGTGGGACTCTTCGAAGACGAGTTCAGAGCCCGCAACATCCACGCTATCTGGATGCCGCACGCGCTGCCTGACAAGAGGACGGTTCCAAGATCAGAGATCAGACGCATCATCAACGACTACATGTTCACAGTAATGGGCGAAGAACCGCTCGATCCGTCACTGCTCGACTTTGACGATATCGACAGCTGGTAGAAAGGAGGCCGGTAATGATAAAACTCATCAGAAGACTTTTCGGTATTCTCGCTGTTGTTTATGCCGGACTGTTCTGCGTATTCTTCTTCGATCTCGACGGAAAGCTGCTCTACTACGTTGTTGAGCCGTTCATGAAGAACCACTTCGACAACATGAAGAGAAGAGATCCGCACGATGTGCCGTATGAAATGATCGATTCGGAATATCTGTCAAATTAATCTAAAGGAAAGAAGTTACAACTCAGATGAAAAAGAAATTCAAAGCCGAGTCCCAGCGTCTGCTGGACATGATGATCAATTCGATCTACACGCACAAGGAGATCTTCCTGCGTGAGATCATCTCGAACGCATCCGATGCCATCGACAAGATGTGCTATCTGGCCCTCACCGACAAGAACGTGGGCGAGAGCCGCAGCGATTACGAGATCATCCTGACTCTTGACAAAGAGAACAGGACTCTTACGGTCAGCGACAACGGGATCGGCATGAACTCAGAGGAACTCGAGAAGAACCTCGGCATGATCGCCTTTTCGGGCAGCCACAAGTTCTCCGAGGAACTCGAAAAGAAGAAAAACGAGCCGGGCCTCGGTGCGGAAGACAAAGTCGACATCATCGGGCAGTTCGGAGTGGGATTCTACTCGGCGTTCATGGTGTCCGACAAGGTCGAAGTCGTTACGAAGAAGTACGGCGAGGACCAGGCCTGGAGATGGATCTCCGAAGGCGCGGGCGGCTACACGATCGAAGAAGCCGAAAGAGACGGACACGGCACGGATGTCATCATGCACATCCGCGAGGACGGCGAAGAGAAGGACGAATACAGCCAGTACATCAGGGAATACCCTATCTACAAGCTAGTCAGAAAGTATTCCGACTACATACGCTTCCCGATCAAGATGCTCATGCCTTACCCGAAGGTCAAGGAGGGCTCCGATCCGGAGAATCCTGAGTACGAGGAAGTATACGAATACGACACGCTCAACTCGATGGTGCCGCTCTGGCAGCGCAAGCGCGCCGACGTCACGAAGGAGGAGTACGACGAGTTTTACAAGTACACCTTCCAGGATGACATGTCGCCGCTCGAGGTCATCACGGTTTCCGTAGAGGGCATGGTGAGCTACGACGCTCTGCTGTTCATCCCGGAGAAGATACCTAACAAGTACTACACGGATGAATTCGCGGGCGGCCTGCAGCTGTACAGCTCGGGCGTGCTGATCATGGACAAGTGCAAGGACATCCTTCCGGACTACTTCAACTTCGTCAGGGGCGTCGTCGATTCGCCGGACCTTTCTCTGAACGTATCCAGAGAGATGCTGCAGCACGACAGACAGCTGCGTCTCATCTCGCAGAACCTCGAGAAGAAGGTCAGATCCAAGCTCGAGGAGATGCGCGACAAGGACCGCGAGACCTACGAGAAGTTCTACAGGAGCTTCGGACGCCAGCTCAAGCTCTGCGCTCTCGATGACTACGGCAAGCACAAGGAGCAGCTCCAGGACTTCCTGATGTTCTGGTCCTCGACAGAGGAGAAGCTCGTCACGCTCGCCGAGTATGTTGAGCGCATGAAGGACGACCAGGAGTACATCTATTACGCGACGGGCGACAGCCTCGAGGCGGTAGACAAGATGCCGCAGACCGAGATACTCAAGGACAAGGGCATCGAGATACTCTACTTCACCGACAGCACGGACGGATTCATCTCCGATATGTTCCGCGAGTACAAGGGAAAGAAGTTCATGTCCGTCATCGACGGCGACTACGACCTCGGCGACAAGTCGAAAGATGAAGAGGCCGATAAGGTCTTCAAGGATACCTTCGACTTCGTCAAGGAGACTCTGGGCGACGAGGTAGATGTGGTCAAGGCGACCACAAAGCTCAAAACTCATCCGGTATGTCTCTCGAGCGGAGAAGGCATCACCTTCGAGATGGAGAAGTACTTCACCGCCGTCAATCCCGAACTCGGGATGAAGGCAAAGCGCATACTCGAGCTCAACGTGGATCACGCCGCTTTCCTGGCGCTCGACAGGGCCAGAACGGACGACCCTGAGAGAGCTAAGAAGATGTGCGAGGTGCTCTTCAACCAGGCTCTGCTGATAGCGGGCCTGCCGGTGCGCGACCCGTCCGCATATACGGACACGGTCTGCAGCCTGTTCTAGGAGATAAATTAAATGGAAGAAAAAAGAGATACCAAAATCTTAACAGTAGCCGGAAAGGGCGGCGTGGGCAAGACCTCGATCAGCAGTGCGATGGTGCGCATCCTCACCGAGGAATATCCCGATGCGAGGATACTCGCGATCGATGCCGACCCTGCGATCGGACTCACGACAGCGCTCGGAGTCGAGCCGACCGACACTCTTGACGGGATACGCAAGAAGATCGTCAACAGCGTAGAGGACGGACATCCGAAAGAAGCTATCGAGATGCTCAACGAAGCGAGGTTCCGCATATTCGACACCATGCTCGAAGAGCAGAAGTTCAGCTTCCTCGCGATCGGAAGGCCTGAAGCGGCCGGCTGCTACTGCAAGGTAAACGCCTACCTCAAGGAGGTCATCAGCCTGCTGGCTGCTGACTTCGACTACGTGGTCATCGACGGCGAAGCGGGCATCGAACAGATCAACAGAAGAGTCATGGAAAAAGTCACGCATCTCTTCCTGATCACCGACCCGAGCCGCAAGGGCTGCAAGGTGGTGGATACCATCAAGGAAGTTGCCGACGAGCTCGTCATGTACGACAAGTGCGGAGCCATCGTCAACAGAGTCAAAGAGGAGTCCATTCCTCACATCAAGATCGAATCGGCCGAGATCCTGGCTTACATCCCTGAGGACAGGACGCACGCCGATAACGACATCATGGGCGTCAGCGTATTCGACCTTCCGGAGGATTCTCCGGTCATGAAGGGCACGCGCGAGGCGCTCCGAAAGATGGATCTTATATAACAGGTCATAATGACCAGGGGGGTCAGACCCCCGGCCGCAACAGATAATAAAAGAGAGGGAGGTTAGCACATTGAAAGACTTGAAGCATCTGATTTACTTCGAGGGCCTTCTTGACAACGCTGACAACGAACTTGTGGAACAGGCAAGGAAGGACGGCAAGTATATCATGGGATATACCTGCTATCACATTCCTGAAGTCCTCCTCAACGTTGACAAATGCGTTTCAGTCAGACTGCGTGCTCCGAGGACGGGATCGATCGACATCTCTACATACTACATGTCGAACTACGTCTGCGAATATGCGCGCGCTCTGCTCGAGAGAGCTATCGAGGGAGGATTCCAGTTCCTGGACGGACTTGCTGCAGTCGATGCATGCTCGATGATGAACAGATTCTACGAGCACTTCGGTATCCTGAAATGCAACGACAAGAAGCACTTCTTCCTTCCGATACTGGATGTTCCTTACAAGACAGAGGACTTCTCCTACGATCACATGCAGAGACAGCTCGAGACGAGACTTCTCGCTGCCATGCATGAGAACCTGGGTGTAGACGTCTCTGACAAGGCCATCAGAAAGGCCGTCAAGGAGCACAACGAAGTCTGCAAGATCATGCAGGAGATCAGCGAAATGAGAAAGGCTGACAATCCGGTGATCACGGGTTACGAGTTCCACGTTCTGAATCTCGTTACCTACACATGTCCGAAGTACCTTATCCTGCCTTATCTCAAGGAGACTCTCGCCGAGCTCAAGAAGAGAAAACCGGACGAGAAGCTCCCGAGAGCGAGAGTCGGAATCGTGGGCTCCGAGATCGACGATCCGGAATTCACAAAGATGATCGAGGACGCGGGCGCGAGAGTAGTATTCGACAGACACTGCTTCGGATCCATTCCGGGCAGAGAGGTCATCGAGCTTTCCGACAAGGAAGACGCTCTGCCTCAGATCGTCCGCCACTACATGAACACCTCGGAGTGCGCGCGCTACATCGCAGACAACAAGGTGCTGCAGAGAAGAGAGACAGCGGACAGGCTGGCAAAGGAATTCAAGGCGGACGGCATCATCTACGAGCAGATGAAGTACTGCGACTTCTGGGGCTTCGAAAGAGCTCTGGTAAGCCATATCATGTCGGAGGAATACGGATGGCCTGTACTCTCGATCGACAGACTGTACAACGCGAAGGGCTCCGGCCAGCTCAGAACAAGATTCCAGGCGTTCGTAGAATCGCTTGAGATCAAGAAGATCCAGAAAGGAGGCAAGAAGTAATGGTACTGACTGAAGAATTGATCGGCATCAGGAACTCTCTTGCCGAGATGATCGAAAAGAAGACCAAAAAAGCTCCTGCAAAGGAAAAGGTCAAATATCCTAACCCTGCATTCTGGCGCTGCAAGGACAACATGGACTTCAAGGCCCAGGGCAAAAACCTCATGGAAGTCGGAAAGATCATCTTCGAGATGACCAAAGAGGCTGACGTCAAGGGCTTCTGCGCGAAGCAGGTCGAAAGATGCAGAGATGATCTCGCCAGATGCGCTCTCGAGATGAAGCAGGCGAGCGAGATGAGCCCTGAAGAGCTGAAGGAAGTATTCCTCTACGGAGAGAGGACTCTCGGTAAGCTCTACCGCAAGGGCGACATGGTCCCTGTAAGAAGAGAGTGGAGAGGCGCTGCCGACACTGCTTACGACTTCTACAGATGGGGCAAGATGTGGCTCATGCTGCTCACGACATTCAGCAGAGACCTCATCCCTGCGCTGAACTCGACGTTCTACTACAGATGGATGATCTCGTACTTCTGCTGCGTAGGCTTCATGGACAAGAACACCATGGGACAGAAGGGAAGCGCACTGAAGATGTCCCACCTCATGACATACGACATCTTCCGCTATGTAGCTGAGAACCTGGTCTTCCTCGCCAAGTGCGACAAGAAGAACGGAAACTCGGAACAGCTCAACAAGAAGGTCGTTCTCTTCGACGAGATGACCATGGGACAGATCATGGCCGGATTCCCAGATCTCCTGGGCATACCTTACCAGCTGATGCCTGTATTCCTGGTATCCGAGATCGACCAGCTGACATGCGTTCCTTACATCGATGCTGTAGAGAGCTTCGGCCTTCCGGCTGACACATGCCCGGTACCGAGTTCAGAGTGCGGCGCGCTCGTGATCGACGCTCTGCCTCACATGGGCTCGTGCTTCATCTCGAGTTCGATGCCGTGCGACGGATCGACGATGGCGTCATCCTACATGAGCAGAAGGTTCCCGGATCTGCCGGTATATCACCTGACATTCCCGGTAAGATACGAGTACGAAGAGACTACACAGGATGCCGTACAGGATATCAAGGGCTGCATCAAGTTCGTAGAGGAAGTTACAGGCGCGAAGTGGAGCTGGGATGCTTACTTCAAACAGATGAAGCGCTTCAACGAAGAGACGGCTTACGAGCTGCAGAAGTGGGAAGTCAACAAGACAGACTATCCGCAGATCATCGGACCTTCGTACGAGCTCTTCAGAAAGTGGAACTACGAGATGGACGGCGGTGCGGATCCTCGCGTAATGCCTACATTCGAGAAGGTCAACAACATCATGATGAAGGCGTACGAGAGACGCGAGCAGGCATGGCGCAACAAGATGCGCTACAGAGGTATCGTCTGGTCCTGCCCGGCTCACTATTACGCGAACTTCAGCAACTGGCTCGCCAACTGCTGGGGCATCGACATCCTCGTCGAGATGGAATCGCTCAACTTCACAAAGAAGCTCGAGACAGAGGACAAGGAAGAGGCTCTTATGGACCTCGCAAGACTCTACGAGCGTATGGTAATGAGAAGACATACCAACGGCGGCTACCACAATGTAGTTGACGAGATGTGGAGACAGGTCGAAGACTGGAGAGCCGAGATCATCATCATGTACCAGAACGTTGCCTGCAAGAACATGGCTACGCTCCAGGGCATCCTCGACGATACATGCAGAGACAGGAATCATCACATGATCTGGATCGAGCATGACCTGATGGACCCTAGAACGGTTTCCAGAAAGACCATGAGAGACAAGGTCAACGAGTACATGAGAACGGTCATGCAGGCCGAGCCTGTTGACCCGACGCTTTGCGACTTCGACGACGAACTGGGCATGTA
>JAFRFA010000031.1:0-10095 GCA_017434585.1 Mogibacterium sp.
GAGATCTGCAACCGGGACTGAATCATGAAACAGACTGCAACAAGGATATCCACATACTCGGCGGACGTGATGGGCGTATGCTCGGCTCTCTTCGAGCTGGGCGGAATGACGGTCATGCACGACGCCTCTGGCTGCAACTCGACATATACGACCCACGACGAGCCGCGCTGGTACGACATGGACAGTATGGTGTATATATCGGGACTCTCCGAAATGGAGGCGATCATGGGCGACGACGAAAAACTCGCCGGAGACATCGCGGATGCAGCAAAAGATCTGAAGCCTGCCTTCATCGCGATCGCCGGCACACCTATCCCGACGATGACGGGCTTTGACTTCGAAGCAGTAGCCGGACTCGTCGAACAGAGGACGGGAATACCTTGCTTCGGTTTTCCGACGACGGGGATGAACACGTACGTCCACGGGGCGTCGATGGCTTTTGCGGGCATCGCGGAGAGGTTCGCGGCCGGCATGGCTGCAGATTCGCCGCAGACGTCACAGCCAGGAAGCAAGGTCAACATACTCGGGCTCACGCCGCTCGACTTCTCGGTGAACGGGCAGGACCGCTCGATCTCAGAGTGGCTCGAAAGAGAAGGCTTCACGGTCGTCTCGAAATGGGCGATGGGCAGCAGCCTTGAGGAGATAAGCCGTGCGGGAGAAGCCGATGTGAACCTGGTGGTCTCGGCAGCGGGGCTCGGAGCGGCGAGGGTGCTGCACAGAAGATTCGGAATGCCGTACGCAGTCGGTATTCCGGTCGGCAATGAGCTGCCGGGGCTCATTGCGGACAACATGAAAATAAAGGTAAAGGAATTCAGGGAACGAAGGTCCGCCGGCGGGCAGACTGAAAGCTTTGAAGAGGCTGAGATCAGTGTGACGTCTGGGGTGTTCCTCGGCGGCAGGAGCAGCGAAGACGGAAGCTCATACGAAAAAGGCTTTGCAGCGGTCATAGGAGAGGGCGTTGCATCGCTTTCTCTTGCGAGCACTGTCGAGCTCGAATGCGGCATCCCGTCGAAGGTGCTCTGTGCGACCGAATGTCCCGAAGATATACTCAGGGAGTGCGACCGAATCACGCCGGACGAGGACGACATCATCCCGGAACTCGAGGGCGCGGCATATGTCATAGCCGACCCTCTCTACCGGCCGATAGTCCCGCCGGGGGCGAAGTTCATCGCGCTTCCGCATGAGGCCTTTTCGGGCCGCATATACCGTGACGACATACCGGATCTGATCAAAGATCCGGATGCGATATTAAAACAATTTTAACTACAAGGAGGTTTCTGATTATGAAGAGTTTTCTGAATAAGAAGAAAACAACAGCAAAGCTGCTGGCGCTCGTAATGATGCTCAGCATGGTTACGGTGTCTTTCGCTGCGTGCGGCAAAACCATCGATGAGAGCGGCGGGATCGGAAAGACAGTCACCATCACCGACCACGCGGACAGGGAGGTCAAGGTGCCTAAGGACATCGAGAGGATCGCGGTCTGCGACATCTACCCTCTGCCGAGTGTGCTCGCGGTATTCTTCGACTCGGCCGACAAGATCGTCGGCATGCCTGAGCCGAGCATGACGGCTGCAAAGAACGGGCTCCTCGGCCAGCTTTACCCGGATATCCTGAAAGCCGAGACGGGATATATCGACGGCACGAATGTCAACATGGAAGAGCTCGCGAAGCTCGAGCCTGACGTCGTGTTCTACAGTGCATCGAGTGCCGAGCTTGGCGATCAGCTGACTGAAGCGGGATTCAACGCGGTGGCGGTATCCGTCAACAAGTGGGACTACGACTGCATCGAGACTCTCAACAACTGGATCGGCCTGCTGAGCCAGATGTTCCCTGAGAGCGACAAGTCGGCTGCGGTACAGCAGAAGTCTCAGGAGATATACGATCTCGTGCAGGAGAGGGTGAAGAACCTCAGCGATGATCAGAGAAAAGATGTGTTCTTCCTCTTCCAGTACAGCGATACGACCCTGCTCACATCGGGCAAGCAGTTCTTCGGACAGTGGTGGGCCGACGCGATCGGCGCGAAGAACGTCGCCGAAGAGCTGACCAAGGACAATTCGGTGCCGGTCAGCATGGAGCAGGTCTACGACTGGGATCCGGACATGATCTTCATCACCAACTTCAATACCTACTACCCTGACGACCTCTACAACAACACGGTCGAGGGCTACGATTGGAGTCCGGTGAGCGCTGTCGCGAACCACGATGTTTACAAGATGCCTCTCGGCATGTACAGGAGCTACACACCTGGAGCCGACTGCCCTGTGACGCTGCTGTGGATGGCAAAGACCGCATATCCTGCTCAGTTCCAGGATATAGATATCGTCAGCGAGGCGAAGGACTACTACAAGGAAGTCTTCGGCATAGAACTCACTGACGAGCAGGCGAAGGCTATCTTTGAGCCGGCCCAGAGCGCGGGCGGGGGATTCGCTTACCAGTAGATCTGGAAGAACAGAACCGGAGGCCCATTGACGGGTATGGTATGACAAAAGACCTGCCGGCATAAAGCAATAAAAAAGAAGTCCTGAGATTATCCGCTTTCATAACTAGCTATTTCTTGAGGACTTCTTTTTTGCTTGTCTTGAGATCGAGGAAGTCGACGACGTCTTCCTGGACTGATCCGGCGGCCCCGCGGAACTTCGTGAGCATGTCCACCTCGTAGGCGCTCAGCGAGGAAGAGTCGGGAGGAGTCCTTCCGAAGAGGTAATCCAGCGAAACACCGAAGAAGTCGGCCAGCTTCAGCACCATCTCCAGAGACGGCTGGCGCGTTCCGCTTTCATATCGCGAATATGTAGCGACAGAACAATTGACCCCATCGGCGACCACCGCCTGGGTGAGCTTTCTGGATTTCCGAAGTTCTTTGAGCCTGAGCTGTATAGACACCTGACCCCTCCGTTCTGCCGTAACGAATCGATATGCAGGCACAGATGCATGTGCGCCTGCTCTTGTTAATTTTAGAATAAAAGGGTCCTGATATTTGTTCCGTATCGGTGAGCGCAAAATAAAAACTTACCAATACGGTAAGTATGGATGGTTCTTAATTGTAAACCACTTCTGCCAAATACGCAACGATACAAATACTGTGTATCAGAACACTTGTTCAAAAATGCGTTTTATGGTAGAATCTGTCCTGAAATCGTTGCACTATACCAAAGACTAAGTACAATAGAAGCATGCCTGGATTCAGAGTAAAAAGTGAATACGAGCCGACCGGCGATCAGCCGCAGGCCATAAGGGAGATCGCAGACAGCATACTTGCGGGCTCACCGGCACAGACGCTCATGGGCGTGACCGGCTCCGGAAAGACTTTTACTATGGCGAAGATAATCGAGGCTGTACAGAAGCCGACGCTCGTCATCTCCCATAATAAGACTCTTGCGGCCCAGCTACACGGAGAATTCAAGGAGTTCTTTCCGGACAACGCCGTCGAGTACTTCGTCTCATACTACGATTACTATCAGCCGGAGGCTTACGTTCCTTCGACTGACCTGTATATAGAAAAAGACTCGGACATAAACGACGAGATCGACAAGCTGCGCCATTCGGCGACGGCGGCCCAGCTCGAACGTAAAGACGTCATAATAGTCGCATCGGTCTCGTGCATATACGGACTCGGAAGTCCGTCCTCGTACCGCAACCAGCTGATCAGCCTGAGGCCGGGGATGGAGATGGACCGCATGTCGCTCCTTCGAAAACTGACCGACATACAGTACACGAGAAACGACATGGATTTCGAGAGAGGGACTTTCCGCGCGCGCGGCGACATAGTAGATATATATCCTGCGGGCGGCGAGAGCGCAGTCAGGGTCGAACTTTTCGGCGATGAGATAGAGAGCATTCGCGAGATAGATCCGATGACCGGCGAGATCACCGCGGTAAGGTCGCACATCTCGATATTCCCGGCGAGCCACTACATCACCAGCCGCGAAGACATGCAGCTTGCGGTCGCTTCCATAAAGGAGGAGCTCAAAGAGAGGCTCGAGTGGTTCCGCGCCAACGGCAGGCTGCTCGAGGCCGAAAGGCTCGAACAGCGGACCAACTACGACATCGAGATGATGATGGAGGTCGGCACCTGCAAGGGCATAGAGAATTACTCGAGACACATAAACTTCCTCAAGCCGGGCGAGAGGCCGTATACGCTGCTCGACTACTTCCCGGACGGGGATTTCCTGACCATAATAGACGAATCGCACGCGATGCTGCCGCAGCTGCGCGCGATGTACAACGGAGACCACGCCAGAAAGGAGTCGCTGGTGGAATACGGCTTCAGACTGCCGTCTGCCTTCGACAACAGACCTCTCAAATTCGAGGAGTTCAGCGAACTCACGGGACAGACGCTGTACGTGTCCGCAACGCCGGCTGCATATGAACTCGAGCGCTCGGGCGGAGTCACTGCGGAGCAGCTCATCAGGCCTACCGGCCTGCTCGATCCGGAGATCGAGGTCCGCCCGATCGAAGGGCAGATCGACGACCTCATAGGCGAGATATATAAGACAACGAAGCAGGGCGAACGCGTGCTCGTGACGACGCTGACCAAGCGCATGGCAGAGGACCTGACAAAGTTCCTGCAGCAGCAGGGGATACGCGTGAGGTATCTGCACTCCGAGATCGACAACTTCGAGAGGCTCGAGATCATCAGAGACCTCCGCATGGGAAACTTCGACGTGCTTGTCGGCATCAACCTCCTGAGGGAGGGCCTCGACCTGCCGGAGGTATCGCTCATCGCGATACTCGATGCCGACAAAGAAGGCTTCCTCCGCACGGAGACCTCGCTCATACAGACAGTCGGAAGGGCTGCGCGTAACGAACACGGCAGGGTCATCATGTACGCCGACCACATCAGCAGGGCAATGCGTGTCTGCATAGACGAGACGGCGAGGCGCAGAAAGGCCCAGGATGAATACAACAAAGAGCACGGCATAGTGCCTAAGACCATAGTCAAGCCGGTCCGCGAGATAGCCAGGGCGACCACCTCTGCAGGAGGCGCACGCGATATAAAGGATCCGAAGGCCATGACAGCGGGCGAACTCCGCGAGACCATAAGAGAAGTAGAAAAGAACATGAAGGAAGCGGCGAAGATGCTCGACTTCGAACGCGCCGCCGAGCTTCGCGATGTATTGTTCGAGCTGCGCGCAAGCATGCGTGCGTAAATGGATCCGGTGAAGAAACAGAGAAAAGCATAAATGGAAAAGAACATAGTCATAAAAGGTGCCCGCGAGCACAACCTCAAGAATATAGATGTTACCATCCCGCGCGACAAGATGGTCGTTCTGACAGGCCTGTCAGGCTCAGGCAAATCTTCGCTTGCCTTCGACACCATATACGCCGAGGGGCAGAAGAAATACGTTGAGTCGCTCTCGTCCTATGCGAGGCAGTTCCTCGGCCTGATGAAGAAGCCTGACGTGCAGCTCATCGAGGGGCTTTCGCCTGCGATCAGCATCGACCAGAAGACTACCAACAAGAACCCGAGGTCGACTGTGGGAACAGTCACCGAGATATACGACTACCTCAGGCTCATGTATGCAAGGATAGGCATACCTCACTGCCCGGTCTGCGGCAGGGTGATCGAAAGCCAGAGCATAGACAGCATAATCGAAAACATACAGAGCCATGAAGAGGGCACGAGGCTGACTGTATTCGGCCCGGTAATCCGCGGACGCAAGGGAGAGCACAAGGGCGTGATCGACAGGATAAGGCGCGACGGATATACAAGGGTCAGAGTCGACGGAGAGATGAAGAGGCTCGACGAAGGCGATATCGTGCTCGAGAAGAACAACAAGCACAGCATAGATATCGTGGTCGACAGGATAGTCCTGAGGGCCGACAACAGGAGCCGAATCGCAGAAGCCCTCGAGCTTGCAATAAAGGAAGGCGAGGGGATATGCAGCGTTCTTTTCACGCCGCCGAAAAACAATGAAACACAACCGGCGTCACAGGCTGAAGGAGCCGACGGCAGGATAGTAAAGGAAGAAAGCGCCGAGCATGAACAGACATATTCGACAAAGCTTTCCTGCCCGGAGCACGGGATAAGCATGGAAGAGATGGAGCCGAGGATGTTCTCGTTCAATGCTCCGTACGGAGCCTGCCCGCACTGCAGCGGACTCGGCTTCACTCTGAGGATCACGGACGAGGCTGTCGTGGCGGACCCGAACAAGAGCCTGCTGGACGGAGCCATGGGCAATGTCTTTTCGTCGCTTGACGCCATGGGCTGGTACCGCCACATGCTGAACCGCCTCGCGATAGACCACCACACCGATCTTTCGATCCCGTACAAGGATCAGCCGGAGAAGTTCAAGGATGAGCTGCTCCACGGCACGGGAACGCGAAAGATCAAATACACATACACCAGCAGAGCCGGGCGCGTCTCGCACATGAACCATACCTTCGAGGGCGTCATCCCGAACCTCGAGAGGCGCTGGGGAGAGACCGGCTCGGACTATATAAAAGAAAAGATCACCGACATGATGACTGAAGAGGAATGTCCGGTATGCCATGGCAAAAAGCTGAAGGACACCGTTCTCGCCGTCACCGTCGGGGGCAAAAACATAATAGAGCTGACCGACATGTCGGTAGTGCAGGCTATGGACTTCTTCGAAGAACTCGACGGGAAGCTGAGCGAGAGGGAGAAGAAGATCAGCGAGATGGTCACTAAGGAGATAAAGGCCAGACTCAGGTTCCTCAGGGACGTGGGTCTAGGCTACCTGACCCTATCGAGGACGGCTTCGACGCTTTCGGGCGGAGAGTCGCAGCGCATCAGACTCGCGACACAGATAGGTTCGGGCCTTGTGGGAGTGCTATACATACTCGATGAGCCGTCGATAGGGCTCCATCAGAGCGACAATGACAAGCTGCTGGCGTCGCTCCGCGACCTGACGGACATGGGCAATACCCTGATCATAGTCGAGCACGACGAGGACACAATGTACGCGGCCGACCACATAGTGGACATCGGGCCGGGCGCCGGAGTGAACGGCGGCGAACTGGTATGCCAGGGCACGGTAGATGACATCAAAAAGTGCAAAGACTCGATCACGGGACAGTTCCTCTCGGGCAAACGCAGCATACCGGTGCCGTTAGCCCGCAGGGACGGAAGCGGCAAATACCTCGAGGTCATAGGAGCGGCCGAGAACAACCTCAAGGACATCGATGTGAAGATCCCGGCGGGCAAGCTGGTTCTCGTCACCGGAGTCTCGGGCTCGGGCAAGTCCAGCCTTGTGAACGAGATACTCTACAAGGGAGTCTCGCGCGTGACGAACCGCACTCAGGAGAGGCCGGGCAAATTCCGCGAGATCAAAGGCATCGAGAACTTCGACAAGGTCATCAACATCGACCAGTCGCCTATAGGAAAGACGCCGAGATCTAACCCGGCTACATATACCGGCATGTTCACGCACATCAGGAACCTCTTCGCCGAGATGCCCGAGGCCAAGGTGAGGGGCTACAAGCCGGGACGCTTCAGCTTCAACGTCAAGGGCGGGCGCTGCGAGCACTGCAGCGGCGACGGCATCATCAAGGTCGAGATGAACTTCCTGCCGGATGTCTTCGTGCCGTGCGAGGTCTGCGGCGGAGCCAGGTACAACCACGAGACGCTCGAGGTCAAATACAAGGGAAAGAATATCTCGGAGGTCCTGAACATGACTGTAGCCGAGGCGCTGCCGTTCTTTGAGAACCAGCAGGGCATAGTGAGATATCTGAGGACGCTCGACGACGTAGGACTCGGTTATATCAGCCTCGGTCAGCCTTCGACCCAGCTGTCGGGCGGCGAGGCCCAGAGGATCAAGCTCGCGACAGAGCTCTCCAAGAGGAGCACGGGCAACACCCTGTACATACTCGACGAGCCGACGACGGGACTCCACTTTGCGGATGTCGAGAAGCTGCTCTACGTGCTGAACCGCCTGGTCGACGAAGGCAACACAGTGGTCGTTATCGAGCATAACCTCGATGTCATCAAGCAGGCAGACCACATAATCGATCTCGGGCCCGAGGGCGGAGACGAAGGCGGACGCATAGTCTGCGAGGGAACGCCTGAAGAAGTTGCCGAAGTCGCGGAGTCAAAGACAGGGCAGTACCTGAAAAGAATGCTGTAAGCATTATTATTGAAAGAGGCGGAGACAGATGGAAAGAAACAGACTGAGAAAAGCGGCAAGGCTCGCGGCCGTGATGACGGCGGCGCTGATGCTGTGCCTGGCTGCACCGGTCAGCAGTTTTGCCGAGAATGATTTCATCATAAGGGACTATGATGTCAGCATGGTCGTCAATGAGGACGACACCTATCAGATAACGGAGACCGTCAAGGTCGAATTCACCGAGCCGAGCCACGGCATCTATGTCAACATCCCGCTTACGGCAAAGCTCGACAGAGACGGGCAGAAATCAGAATACGCGGTACAGGTCAGGGACTTCGAACTGCTCACGGACCAGTCGTATTCGACTGAAACGGAGGCCGGGAGATTCAGCGTGAAGATAGGTGATCCGGACGAATACGCCGACACTGAGACGATATACCGCTACACTTACATCTACGACACCGGCGGCGACCACCTGGATGACGCGGACGAGGTATACCATAACCTGGTCGGCACATCCTGGGAGGCACAGTCCATAGATCATGTCAGTTTCGAGGTCGAGTTCCCGAAACCGGTCGACATGGACAAGATCGGCATAAAGACAGGCGATCAGGTGGATGTTCCGTTTGAGACGGAAGGCGACCGCACAATACAGGGAGAGACTGCGGAGAACTGCCTCGGAGGACTCACCATGAGAGCGGTCCTGCCTGAGGGCTACTTCACCAGACAGGCAAAGACGCCGGTCGCGGCGCTGTATATAGCGGATGTGTTCCTCATTCTGCTTGCCGCGTTCGCAGCGCTTCTTGCAAGACGCTACGGGAAGGATCCGGAGTATCCTGAGACTCTTGAATTCTATCCTCCTGACGGCATCACAGCGCCTGAAGCGTCATACATCATGAACGAGGAGCTGACATCGAAAGAAGTGATAAGCCTGCTGTTCTCACTCGCGGACAAGGGTTATCTGAAGATACACGAATACGGCGAGGAAAGCCGCATAAGGCATAAGGTGAAGGAAAAGTACCGTATCGAAAAGCTGCGCGATTACGACGGAGACAATACTTACGAGAAGACCTTCATGGACGGGCTCTACGAAGACGGGGATCTCGTTGAAGTCGATGATCTCGAAAATCAGTTCTACAGGACTGCGAACGAGATCAGGGATGCTATAATCGAGGACTACAAGCCTAAATTCTACGATGAGAATGCCGGCTCGAAAGCGAAGATGATAAAGCTGATAGGTGCAGCAGGACTTGTTGTGCTGATGACTGTTATGAGTTTTACCTCATCTGAGACAGCCGGCTCGGGACTGATAGGAAAAGTGTTCTGGCTGGTGATCCCTCTTGTGATGATGATCATCGGGGCATCCCGGCTGTCTGATGCCGTACGCGCACGCAAGGGAGCCAGATATTATCTGGCCCCGGCTCTGCCGCTGCTGTTCGGACTGTTCATGTCTTACGCATATCTCAGCAGCTGGCAGATCATCCCGTTTGCGGCCGGCATAGCGCTGGTCTTCCTGATCTTCGCGCTGGCCGGATTCTGCGACAAGAAGACAGACTACTTTGCAGATCTGCAGGCCAGGGTGAAGGGATATGCGGAGTTCCTCAGGACCGCCGAAAAGGATCAGATGGATACGCTGGCGGACAAGGATCCGGGATATTTTTACCGCAATCTGGCGTTCGCGTTCGCGCTCGGCGTTACGGCGGTATACGCAAAGAGATTCGCATCGATGGCCGGGAGAGACCCTGACTGGTATACATCGGATATCCACAGCTTCGGCGGATCCGGGACCACGCGCATGGTGGATTCGGTCAGCAGCATGGCGAACAGCATCGGAAGCACGATGAGCTCTTCTCCATCCTCGGGAAGCGGAGGCGGTTCCTTCTCAGGTGGAGGCGGCGGAGGCGGCTCCGGCGGAGGTTCCTGGTAGAACATTGTTTTAAAGTAGATTTAATGTAAATGCGCTTTAATCCATGTCGGAAAGAAGCGCATTTTTGTGCTTTGGATATGCGGATGATATAATATCCGGCAGTAA
>JAFRFA010000032.1:0-4322 GCA_017434585.1 Mogibacterium sp.
AGATACTTGCCTTCATGCTTGCTCGCATCGTAATACCTGGCCTCTCTCTTCGGAAAGATCTTGTAGTAGATCTTCTGGATGAAGAGCCCGATCTTTTTGAGGATCACCAGTATCTTACCAATAATCACTCTTGCTTTCTCTTTGAATGTTGCTGTTTCCTTTTCCTGCAATTTATGCCTCCTGCAGACTGTCTGCCAGTCTTGCGAATTCTTCGAGCGTAAGGCTCTCTGCCCTTCGGCCCGGATCGATGCCTGCCGCGTCGAGCGCGCGGGTCAGCATCGTTTTATCGTATCCGTTGAGTGATGTGAGCGCATTCAGAAGTGTCTTCCGTCTCATCGAGAAGCCCGCTCTGATCACGCTGTCAAGCATCGCCTCGTCCCTGACTTTTACCGCCGGCTCGTCCCTCAGGTCGAGCCTCAATACCGCGGAATCCACGCCCGGCACCGGATAGAAGCACTCCCTCGGCACGTCGATGATCTCCGTGACTTCAGCGCGGTAATGCACATGGCAGGTTATCGCACCCGCTGCTCTCGTGCCCGGCTCCGCCGCTATGCGGTCGGCGACCTCCTTCTGCATCATCACGGTGATACTCTTCGCCCCGGTGTCTTCGTCAAGAAGCTTCATTATTATAGGGGTGGTTATGTAGTAAGGGAGGTTTCCTATTATGCGAAGCTCCGAAAGGCCGTGGTCTTTCATGGCGGCTTCGCTGATTCCCTTTATGTCTGTTTCGAGAATGTCCCCGTGTATGATCTCTACATTGTCCATGCCGAAGGTCTTTATGCGGAGGCCCTCGATCATATCGTCGTCGAGTTCGACGGCGATGACCCTGCCGGCGCTCTCTGCCAGAGGCAGGGTGAGCGCCCCGGTCCCGGGGCCGATCTCGATGACGAGAGTATCGCCGGAGACGCTGCTCTCATCTATGATGGCTGCGATGACATCTTCATCTATAAGGAAGTTCTGCCCCAGCCTTTTGTCGGGCCTTACGCCCCGCAGGCTGTCAGGCCGCCTGACGTGATTGCGGTTCTTATCTCTTATGCGTGCCGCTTTTTTCGACTTCTTCCCTGAGCTCATCTATGCCTATACCGAATCCTTTTAGCTTTTTTATCATTGCGGATGCGTTGCCGTATCCGATGCCGAGGCTTTTGCATACCGCCGCGCGTTTTTCAGCAGCGCCCCCGCAGCCCGCGAGTCCGAGTTCCCGGAGGTCGCTCATAGAGGCGAAACGGACCTCGCCGCGCGCTTCTGTTTCGGCCATGAGGTCTGACCCCCTGGCCAGCGCTTTTGCAAGCGCTTCCCGTATCACCTCAGGCTGTGCATTCTCGACTCCGATATCGCCAGCCTCAGCCGCATCTTCTCTTGCTATATATGCCTGCACCGCTTCCGGGAATCTCTCCGTAAGCATGCGCCTTATCTGCTCACCGGCGTGGTCGGGATCGGTGAGTATCACAAGGCCTTTTTCTTCATAAGCCTTTGCGATGACCTTCCATGTTTCTCCCGTGATGCCGAATCCGTGCGTCGGGATGATCAGCGCATCCGCCGCGCGGCTCACCGCAGCGACATCATCTCTGCCCTCCACGACTATCGCGCGGTCCGGCTTCAGCTTTTCTTTCTGCAGACCGTCTTTCATCACTCGTCCCATACGAAGAGCAGTTCGCCCGGGTTCAGCAGACGCAGCTGCTTTCTCGCCTGATCTCTGATATATTCCTGCTCGCTCGTGCTTTCGAGCTCGGCTTTCAGCTCGTCCCTTTCTTTCTTGAGAGCGACCTGCTGCCTCTTGAGCGCGACATTCTCTGCCTTGAGCCTGACTATGTCCTTGCCGCACATGGTCGCAAGCAAAGCAAACACCACGACCATGAGAAGTATGGTAAGCCTTTTCTTCCTGATCTGCTTTGTCCTTATGCTGCTGCGCCGCTCCTCGATCCTGCCGCTGAGTTCCTCGTGACTGATCCTTTCAGGCTCCTCTGTTTCCGGCTGCTCTTTAAAATAATCAGGGACCGGAACATCCTGCGCGGCCGCTGCTTCATTTTCAGCGGCCCCGCTGTGTTCTGCAGGCTCTTCATGCGTCTCAGAAGGCTCCGGTGTTTCTCCGTATTTTATTACCTTTCTCTCTTTGTTTTCAGGCAATTTCTTCTCCGTGTTTTATAAGCTGTTTATCAGAAATCGACGAACTCTCTAGGGTTGTGCTGTACGCCGTCCAGTATTATCTCGAAGTGCAGGTGCGGTCCGGTCGAGTTGCCGGTGCTTCCCACAAGAGCGATCGGCTGGCCCTGGTATACCTTGTCTCCCTCGCTGACCAGGATGGCGCTGCAGTGTCCGTAGCGCGTCACGCGGCCGTTCTCGTGATCGATCTCGACGCAGTTTCCGTAGCCTCCGAAATAGCTGGCCCTTATAACAGTTCCTCCGTCGGATGCGTATATGGTCGTGCCTGTCGGTTCGGCCAGGTCGATACCTGCATGCAGGCGTCCCCATCTCTGACCGAACTCGGATGTGACTGTGTAGTACTCGAGCGGCATCGCATAGGTTCCGGTCGGAGCCGTCTTCGGTCTCTCCTTTGTGCCGATCAGTATGATCTTGTCCTGCTTGTCCCTTATCACGGACGTGCTGACCTCTTTCCTGTCGACGACCTCTCCGGCCACCTTTGTCAGCCTTCCTTCGAATATCTGGACTCCGTTCTTTCCTTCCTGCTCGATGCGGGTATCGCCCTGGTAGTATTCGCCGGACTTCTTTTTGATGGTCTCGTACTCGATCACTTCCTTCATCTTTCCTTCTTCGACCATCCTGACCGATACAGGCTCGACGGTACTCTTTATACAGACCATGTCTCCCTGCATGATCTCTCCGCCGGCTGCGTTTTCGTCTGCAGAAGTCACTTTTGTTTCTACGCTGACTTTTTCTGCTGTCTCTTTATCGCTTTCTTTGCTGCTTTCATTATCTGCGCTGTCTTCCTCGCTGCTTTCTTCTTCGGAGCTGCTGTCGCCGCTGCTGCTGTCTTCGGATCCTTCCTCTTCAGCAGCTTCCTCTTCATCGACCTCTTCATCTTCCGTCTTTTCGCCGTAGGTGTATACGTTGACGGTATCGACGCCGAATTTCTCTGCGATGCTCTCGACGGTCTCGCCTTCTTCGACGATATGCAGAGTCTCCATCTCTCCGCCCTTCGTCATCAGTTTGAGAGCCTTGTTGCTGCTCTGGACACTGCTGAGGAGGACATTGATCGGACTGATCGAAAGCTCGTTCTCGAACTCTGCCGATACGAGTTCCATGCCGCTGTCAGGTCTGCTCAGTGTCGCCAGCGCGTCCGCAAGGAGCTTCTCTGCAGATGACTGGTCTTTGACGATCGCGACTATCCTGTCTCCGTCATATACGGCATACGCCTCGGTCTCGATATCCGTCATGTATATGAGTTTGTTGACCGCGGTGTCCATGTCGTCCGTGCTCTTGCCCCTGCCGTCGACCGGGTTGAAGGTGACGTTCTGGTTAGCGACGAACTCTACCGGAGCTGTGCCTCCGTTGTTCTGAGAAAGCTTCTCGCCCGCTATATCCAGGACCTCGGTAACTTCCTCCTGCTCCTTGACGTAGCCGAGGACCTTGCCGTTGTATGCATATTCATATACCGTGAACTGGTCGAACAGAATCAGTATGGCTGCCGCCAGCACCCCGACGACCAGAAGGCCTATGCCTATCTGCCTGCGCGAGTGGGTGTATGTGGCTGCCATTTTGTGAGCGCCCCTGACGAAGTCGCGTCCGGCCTTGCCGAAACTTTCGTCGCGGCGGTCCTGCATCCTGTCGTGCGTATCGAGCATCGACGCGAGCATCGATTCGAATCTGCCGGTTCTGAAGAGAGGCGCCTCTGCCGCGCCCGATGCTTTTTTCTTCTCAGCTGTGGCCTTCGCTTTAGCCTTTCTCTTCGCCTGCTTCGCAGTTTTCTTCTGCTTTGCCTTCTCCTTTGCCTTCTCTTTTTTCTCTTCCTCCGTCGGCTTTGATTTCTTTTCAGCCTTTACAGGCTCTTCCGTTTTGCTCTCTTTTGCAGGCGCCTCAGGCTCAGTGACATCCGCTTCCCCCGGCTTCAAGCCCTTTTCTTTGAGCATCCTCGCATACTCCAGAGCGAGGGCCTTCATTTTTTCCTCTTTTGTCATTTCTCCGGAGCTCTTCTCCGGAGCGGCAGAAGGTTTTGTTTCCGGAGCGTTCTCCTCTTTTTCTGCAGCTGAAACCGCCGGTGCAGGCTCCGCCTTCTCTGCTTCCGTTTTGCTTTTTTCGATGAGCTCCTCCGGCTCAACGAAGGTCGCATCGCCCGGCTTCAGCTTTTTTTCGGCCAGATATCTGGC
>JAFRFA010000033.1:0-2234 GCA_017434585.1 Mogibacterium sp.
CCTAAGGAAGGCCCTGAGGTCCAGAACACCGAAAGAATAGCAGCGGAGTGGGATGATGCCACTGCCAAGGAGAACAACTACGTTGCTTCCGAGGCTGCTGTCAAGGGTGCCGTATCGGCCAAGAACATCGCTGCACTGGTGCTCGGAAAAGCTAATATCGAGTACAAAGTTGCTGACATCAACCTGCAGTATCAGGGCGTCAAGAAGGCAGTCTATGACAAGAGCAAATCAAGACATGTCAAACATCTCATCGATCTCGACAACAGTCTCAACTACAACGACTGGACTCCAACCGAGAAACAGAGCGAAGAGATCGATGGTGCTATCAAGGCTATCTCAGAAGTATACTTAGGCGAGCCTATCACCTTCGGCAGAGTAAAAGCAGTCGGCAAAGCGCTTCTGGACTTCAGCATGCCTGCTAAGTTCAGAGGAGATCTGGTCGATAAAATAATCCACCCTGTCACTAAAGACGTGCACCACAAGGCGGTAGAAGAGCTCAAGACTTCTGTAAAGGACGGCTCTGAAGCTGTCAGCACAGCTGCTACTGCAACTGCAAAGGCGGGTGCTGAGGCTGTCGACGCTAACGTAGACCTTATTGGAGCTAATATCAACAAGGCATACGTCGACAAGAAGGCCAAAGACGCTGAAGCAAAGCAGAAAGCTGCTGAAAAGGCTGCTATCGATGCTGCAATAGCTCTTGAAGAGTATCAGGATCTGGCAGCGGCCTATGGCCCAAGCGGTGCTAATGTCTACAAGGCAAGGCTCGCGGCCGAAGAAGCTCAGAGAAGAGCCGATCTTGCAGCAAAAGAGAGGGATGCAGCACGGACAGCAGCCACAGATGCACTGAAGGCTTATGAGGCTGCCAAGGAAGCAGTTCATCCGACTCCGACTCCGGCTCCGACTCCATCCCCGACTCCTGGCGGCAACCCAACGGTAGATCCGCAGGTCAACCCAACGGGCGGGCAGGTAGCTCTCAGCGGCAACGGATATGCAGCTGGATCCAGCACAAACACAGGCAAGACTAATACAGGCGATCACAGCAAGACACTTGTATGGCTCACGACTCTCTGCACTGCAGGCCTCGCACTTACGAAAGGTCTCATAAGCAGACTGGGCACTCAGAACTGATCATCTTGATGATCATCTGAAAGTCTAAGCTAAAAAAGAATGGCGCATTGCTCAGAGCAATGCGTCATTTTCTTTGTACCGTTTTCTCCCGGCTTCACCCGGCCTCTTAAGCGAGTGCCGATCCGATGCGGGCGCGGACCATGTCCTCTCCCATTATCTGCTGGATGGCCCAGACGTCAGGCGACTGCGCCCTGCCCATCAGGGCTATCCTGATGACCGTGCTCACATGTCCCACATGGCCTTTATACTCGTCAGGGTTCTTCTTGTAGTCCTTAGGCTTTGCCGCGTATCCGAGCTCCGTCGAGATCTCTCTGATCTTGTCGAACCACTGCCCGTTGTCGTCGGAATGGTCATAGCTGTCGAGATAGGCTTTCAGAATGGCTTCAGCATCCTCCGCGGCCTCTGCAGGATATTCATCCTCCCTCTCAAAGGCCTCGTCGAAGAAGTATCCGATGAAGTCCATTATCTGCCTCGCGTATACGAGGTCGGCCCTTGGACGGGCGTCGTGCCTGCCGAGATCGAGTATCTCAGCAAGATGGTCCATGTCTCTGAATACATATGCGTATTCAGGAGCGAATTCCTCAGACCAGCCCTTAAGCCACTCCGCGAGCTCGCGCGCATCGATATGCAGCAGAGTGTTCTTGCTCACATCGTTCAGCTTGTCGAGATCGAAGAGCGCGCCGCTTGAGCTCATCTTTTCGGTCGTGAACCTGAACTCATCCGCACCGGCCTCAGGGTTTTCGATGCGCCACTCCTCGTAGTTGGAGTTCAGGATGGTCAGCAGGTATTCTCTGACCGCTGCCGGATGGTATCCCTCGCTCCTGTAGAAGTCGAGCGAGAGTTCCGGATCCTTGCGCTTCGAGAGCTTTCTCTTGTTGCCGTCCTCGCCTATCTTCATGAGCTGGGCTGTGTGGCAGTATACCGGAAGCTCCCACCCGAGGTCCTCGAAGAGCTCGATGTGTATCGGCAGCGACGGGAGCCACTCCTCGCCTCTCACGACGTGTGTGGTCCTCATGAGGTGATCGTCCACGACATGGGCGAAGTGATAGGTCGGTATGCCCGTCTGCTTGATGATGACGACGTCGAGGAAGTTGTCCGGCACGGAG
>JAFRFA010000001.1:0-10737 GCA_017434585.1 Mogibacterium sp.
CGAGATTGAGACTCGTTTTGTCATGCAGAACATCGGCCTTTGTGTTCGACATGCTCTCGAAGATCGTCGGCGAGATGATCAGCATGTCGTCCTGTATGCCGGCGAGCTTCTTGATCGCGTTCAGCACCATCGCGGCGGTAGCGACCATCCTCCTCGATGATCTGCCTGTGACTATGCTCCCGTCAGGCAGCTGCAGCGCGGACACTACGACGTTCTCGTATCTTTCCGGATTCTGCTTCCTCTTGAACTCGGCATAGTTCTCGGCAGCCTCGACAGCCGGCCTGTCGTACTTCGTAGCTCCGACCTCTTCCATCAGCAGCTTGCACCTTTCGAGAGTCGATTCATCGATCGTGCCCTTCCTGTACGAGCACTCGGCGATCAGGTATCTTCTGACGACCTCCTGTCTTGCGGCCTCTTTGCAAACCTCATCGTCTGTAATGGCGAATCCGACCCTGTTGACTCCCATGTCGGTCGGGGACTTGTAGCCATCGTCCGAGCCGGTGATCGCCTGCAGTATCCTCCTTAGCACCGGGAAGGCGTCAACATCTCTGTTGTAGTTGACCGCTGTCTGGCCGTACGCCTCGAGGTGGAACGGATCGATCATGTTGAAATCCTTGAGGTCAGCGGTGGCTGCCTCGTACGCGATGTTTACCGGATGCTTGAGCGGCAGGTTCCAGACCGGGAAGGTCTCAAACTTGGCGTATCTCGCCTTGCGGCCGCGCTTGTACTCATGGTAGACCTGCGAGAGCGAAGTCGCCAGCTTGCCAGAGCCTCCGCCCGGGCCCGTCACGACTATGAGGGGCTTTGTCACCTCGATATACGGATTGGCGCCGTAGCCCTCTTCGGACACGATGGTGTCGACATCGGTCGGATATCCTTTGGTGTAATTGTGGGTGTATGTGCGGATCCCTCGCCTTTCGAGCTTGGCGATGAACTGGTTGACCGAAGGAGCATCCTCGTATCTGGTCACGACCACCGAGTTCACCTCGAGGTCATAGCTCCTGAACTCGTCTATCAGCCTCATGACCTCCAGATCGTATGTGATCCCGAAGTCCTGGCGGGTCTTGCTCTTGACGATGTCGCCCGCATAGATGCAGATGATGATCTCCGCCTGGTCCTTCATCCTCTGTAGAAGCTTGATCTTGGCATTTTCGTCGAAGCCCGGCAGCACTCTCATCGCGTGCTTGTCCTCGACCAGCTTGCCTCCGAACTCAAGGTAAAGGCGTCCCTCGCCGCTGCTTATCCTCTCAAGGATGTACTTTGTCTGCTCTTCAATGTACTTTTCTGCGCTGAATCCTTCTTTAAGCATGTTTCCCCAACCTTTTCTTTCTTCTGATCATCCGCTGCATTATCAGGACGGCATGACTTCTATCTCGAGCACGTTGCGTCTCGAATAGAAACGGTCGAATCTGATCCTGTAATCCACGAATATCTTCCCGTAGCCCTCTTCATCCAGACTTTCGTCCAGACTATTGGTGTAGACCTCAAGGTCCATCGACGCCAGCGGAGGAACATGGTACCTGGTGATGTTCATCATACCCGGCCTGAGGGTCATGTCCATGCCTTCATCGTCCCCGTCCCTGCCGTATCTGCGGATACGTATCGAGCCGTCATCGAGCTTGACCAGGGTCCGTGTATCCGCGAGTCCCGCCTCTTCCGATTCCTCGTAGGTGATGTAGGTGGCGTCGTTCTTCGAATACATCGTGCCCTCGGTGAAGATCTCGAGCGAATCCTCTTTTTCGAGCTCGCGAAGAAAGGCCTCGCCGCTCGGTCTGAGGTTCTCGACATATTGTGTGCTTGTGATCTTCAGATTGACGTTCTTTTTCATCGTTTTCATGTCACTTTACCAACTCGATTATTATAGAACACTTGACGCAATCGACACAATAACAACATATTTGAAATCTAGAATAAATGCTGTAGAATTAGCGGGTACGGGAATCAAAGAGAAAACGGCGCCATCTGTACCGGCGCCTCAGGAGATATCAAATGGACGACAGAAAAACGATAATCAGACTTGAAGATCCTTCCTACGAATGGAAGGAAGATCCAGTGCAGGCAGCACCGGCTGGACCCTCTGCAGGGCCTGACGATGTTCCTCTGACGGAGACCATCGTAGAGCCGGCTGTTACGGCGATACCGGAAGCATATCAGGAAGACATCATTCCCGGGACGCCGGTATACGAAGGGCCTGCTCATGCAGCACATGAAGGACCTGCCCACGCGGCGCACGAAGGGCCTTCTCATGCAGCGCAGGCAGGCACCCCTCCGAAAAAGCCAAAGAAAGAAAAGAAATACGTTACCCGCGGAATGCTCGTTACCTTCATGGTAATAACCATGATCGTCAGCGCCATGCTCGGAGCCGTAGCGGGCATCCTCTTCTCGAACATCGGAGGCGGCAAGGTAAAAGAGCGGGTGGATTCCGAGCTTTCGCAGCTTAACCTCGGACACGCTACGGGCAGCGAGCTGACCGTAGCCGAGATCATTCAGAAGAACGAAGACTCCGTCGTCGAGATCGTAGTATCAGGAACGTCACAGGGAATGTGGGGCCAGCTCGAACTTACACAGGGCGCGGGTTCCGGTGTCATCGTAAAGGAAGACGGCTATATAGCGACGAATTACCACGTAATTGAAGGCGCGAACAAAGTCGAAGTGACTCTGCACAACGGTGATACATACAACGCGACCATCATCGGCAGCGATTCGATGAACGACATCGCCGTGATCAAGATAGACGCCAAGGATCTGACCCCTGTCACCATAGGCGACAGCAGCAAGCTCAACGAAGGAGACCTGGCTGTGGCGATCGGCAACCCCCTCGGACAGCTCGGCGGCACTGCGACCGCGGGCATCATAAGCGCCCTTGACCGTAATCTTACGATCGAAGGCACTCCGCTCACGCTGATCCAGACTGATGCCGCCATCAACGGAGGCAACTCGGGCGGCGGCCTCTTCGACGGCAGGGGCGAGCTCATCGGGATCGTGGAATCCAAGGCATCGGCCGTAGGAGTCGAAGGCCTCGCGTTTGCCCTTCCTATCAACTACGTCTCCGGCATCATCAACGACCTGATCGAGAACGGCGGCAGCAGTTCGGCCAAAGCTACACCGGCAGTCGGCGTTGTGATAAGCGAGGTATCCGAAGAGAACGCGCAGTACTACGGTCTCGACAAGGCTGGCGTATATATCGCGCAGGTGACCGGAGAGAACGCAGAGAAGGCCGGTTTCAAGGAGAAAGACAGGATCGTCTCCATAGATGGCAAGGAGATCAAGAGCAGCAATGAGTTTATCGGCATCGTCAGAAAGCATGAGGTAGGCGACACGGTCTCTGTCGTGGTCGAGAGAAACGGCCAGGAGATGGAGATCAAGACCGAACTCGAGGCTCTCTCCAATACTTCCGCAGATGAATAGTCGTGGATGTTGACGCAAATCACCTGATTTCAGACCTGTTTGCGTCAACATTTTTCTTTTTTTGCAAGTTTCATATAAAAAAGTTGACGCTTATCAGCCATTTTCATGGTGATTTACGTCAACATTCAGTCTTTATTCCGCGTTATTCTGCGTCACTCAGCGTCGCCCATGGCTTCCATCTTCTTTCCAAGCTCGAAGACGAATTCCTTCAGGGCTTTTACGTGAGCATCCGCCTCTGACCTTGCCTCCTCATCTCGTCCGGCGTTGATCGCCTCCATGATGCGGTTATGCTGCTCGGCAGTAGATTCATACAGCGAGAAGTCATCATAGTACAGATATCTGAACCTGAGCGAAAGCTCCTGCACATACTTCACGAGCTCGCTGAGCGTCTCGTTGCCGCTGCACTTGACGATGAAGTTATGGAACTTCTCATCGAGATCGATGATGACCTCCTTGTCATCGGCCTTCTCGATCGCCTGCTCGTATTCGCGGGCGATGGCTCTGAGCTTCTGCCTTTCGTCATCGGTGATCCTCTGCGCGGCCAGCTTTGCCACAAAGCCTTCCATGTCTTCCCTTACTTCGAACACATCGAGCATATCCTTGATCGAAATGTTGGCGACATATGCGCCGCGCCTCGGCTCGACCTTGACGAGCCCGTCATCCGCGAGCCTCTTGATGGCCTCTCTGATCGGAGTCCTGCTCACGTTCATCTTCTCTGACAGGTCGATCTCCATCAGTCTCGTCTGGGAAACGATCTCACCTGTCAGGATCTTATGCTTCAGTTCGAGGTATACAAGATCCTTCAGCGGCTTCTGTACCTTAAGCTGTATGTCAGTCATAAATCCCCCCCTTGTGTTATCTGCCCGTATCTGTCAGCCACGCCCTCAGCGACGCGTCATTTACAGCCAGCTCGGTGAAGGCGGCCAGCCCCTTGCCTGCCTTATCGAGGTCCTTATAGTATGCGACCATGGTCGGTCCGCTCCCGCTCATAAGGATCACCTCGGCGTCGAGCCTTTCCTGCATGAACTTACGGAGATTCGCGGCCTTCGGGTCGGCCATGAGCGTGTACTTCTCCATGTCGTTGACGAACAGACGCTTCCCGGCATTGCCTGCGTCGGCATAGCCGATGGCATCCATCGCTTCATAGGCAGCCTTCGTCAGCACCGCGGTACCCGGGTTCGCCATGATGACATATTTCGGGACGCTCTCTGCAGCCTCGACTATCTCTCCGATGCCGTAGGTCCATGCGGCGTCGCTCGCCTCTTCTATGCCCTCGAGATCTCCGAGCACATCGCGGTTGCGGTATGCGTTCATGAAAGTCGAGAACGGAACGTCAGCTCCGAAGCCCGCTCCTATCTCCATGAGCTGCCTCAGGCTGAAAGGTCTGCCGGTCATCTCGTTGAGTCCGAGAAGGCAGGCTGCCGCGTTGGCGCTTCCGCCTCCTATACCCGCCGAGACCGGGAGGTCTTTGCGGATATCTATGAGCAGCTGGTCCGTTAGCCCGTACTTTGCAGGATCGGCGCCGCCCATCGCGTCCATGAATGCCTTGACAGCCCTGAATGCAAGGTTGTCCATGTCCGTCGGGATTGTTTTTGCATCCGTACATAAATATACAACAATGCCATTTACAGTGCAATGAGGCAGTTTGTATTTTGTTGCTTTTTGAGAACATTTTTCGATCTTCATCACATCGTGCAGGCCGATCCCCTGCATGAATGAGACGATGTCATGATAACCGTCGGGCCTTTTGCCCGTGATCTCAAGCGAAAGATTGATTTTTGCGTGCGCGTTCAGCGTGATGTGATCCATCTGATGACCTCCGAAAAATCAATGAAAACAGGGGAGACCGGCTCCCCTTATATATGTTTTCTATTTCTTTCTCTGGTTCCCCTTACTGCCCTTGCTCTTTGACTTAGTCTGCTTAGGAGCCTTTTCCGCTTTTCTCATAGCCGTCAGAGCCTCGATCGATCTGTCCTCCTTGCTCACCGGAGCCGGCGCGTGCACGTGGTATACGTTGTTCAGATACTGCGCGCAGTTCTCGATCTTCTTCTCCTGAGGCTCTTCGCTCTTTTTCTTTTTGCGGGCCTTTTTCTTCGCTTCTTTTTCTTCTTTCTTTGCCTGCTCGGCCTTTACCTCGTCTACGGTCTTGCCCGTTCTCTTCGCCTCTTTGTACGGATTGAACGCAGCCTCCTTTGGAACGTCCTTAGGCGCCTCTTCTTCTTCCTTCTTGTTCTGCTGACGTACCGAGAGCAGCATTATACCGCCGAACATGACGAACATCATGACCATATTGACCATGTTGTTCACCTTCTGGTTGTACGTTTTGAACGTTATCGTCTGCTCGTCGGCAAGCTCGTTGCCGTCATTGTCCACCACGCCCTTGCTGATCACGAGCCTGTACTCGGAATTGTTCTTTGCGGTGAAGCCCTTGTCTATGTCCGCGAGCACCAGCACGAGACCGTCGTTCTTGTCGCTGAACAGGATCTCGACCGGAACAGCCTTGTTGTCCTCGTCGTATATCGCGAACTTTTTGAGATCGGCCTTCTTTGCCTCAGGCGAATTTATCGGGTGGTTGAACGTAAGCTTGACTCCGAGGTTCTCCATCGAAGTGTTCTTCTGCCCGTCTTCAGGATATGAAGACACCAGCTTCAATTCATCATCGGCGAAGCACATCACCGACGCCGCCATTATCATGACCGCAGTGAGTATCGCGATCAGACTTACCCTCTTCATTATATGTTTTCCTCCGTTGTTTTACGTCTGTTTCTGAAGAATCCTCTGAGCTGCTCCGAGCATATGTCAGCGAGCACTCCGCGCTCAGTCTCTATCCGGTGGTTGAGCCTTGGGTCGCCCGCTATATCGTACAGCGAGCCGCACGCCCCTGTCTTGGGATCATCGGCTCCGATGACCAGGCGGGATATCCTCGAGAGGACCAGCGCTCCGGCGCACATGCTGCACGGTTCGAGCGTGACATACATGACCGCTCCCGTGAGCCATTTGGTTCCGAGCCTTTCTTCGGCCTCCTCTATGGCGAGCATCTCCGCGTGTGCGGATGACCTGCCCGACGACTCGATGCGGTTATGCGCCCTTGCCACGATGACTCCGTCTTTTACGATCACCGCGCCGACCGGCACCTCGTTTTCCGACGTCGCCTTTCCGGCTTCTTTTATCGCCTCGAGCATGAAGCTCTCGTCATCGTTTGAGCATTTGATTTCCTCAAAAACCATAGCTTGAGTATTGTATCACAACAGGACTTTAAAAATCTACTTTAATACATATTTAACGGCCAGAAGCAAAGGATTCACATCATAAAGCACCTTGCCTATCGTGGTCATGTTCAGGGCCTCTATCGTTCCGGGAACGTTCTCCGGACTCAGCAGCGCCGTGACCGGTATGAGGAGCGCCGCGAATATCCACGCGAGCATGAGGCCTCTTACGCCTCCGAGCACGAAACCCAGCAGCCTGTCCGTGAGTCCGAGCACCGTCGAAGTATTGCGGAAGTGCTTTATTAGAAACCTGATCACTGCAGTGAGCACCGCTACCGTCAGCAGTATGAGCGCGAATCCGATGACGCTCACCGCTACCGCCGTCAGTTTCTGGGCGGCTGCATCCGCCGCTCTGTCCGCAGCGCTGTCGAACATGCTGCCGATGGATTTGGAGAGCGAATCCATGTACGACTCCGGATCGCCTGTCGAATTCAGTGTATCCAGCGCGGCGTTCCCGCTCCCCGGGGATGCTTCCTCTCCCCTCAGGAGCACGAAGATATGCTCGTACAGAGACCTGCTCATCTTAGTTTTCATGAGAAAGGCGGATATTTTATCGGAGTAAAAGACGCCGAGCCCTATGCCCGCGGCAATGCTCGCGATCCTGATGATCGTGTCTCCTATTCCTTTGACAGCGCCCCAGAGGGCAGCCGCAAAGATGATGATGCATATGCATCCGTCTATCGCCCACCATTCAGTAAACATACAGGTATTTTACCACACTCCGTCCCGCAAGATAATCCGGGCCCGTACATTTGTTGCGGTGAACAGAAGAGTGTCTGCGCGCTTTGTTTTAAAGCACAAAAAAATGTGCGGAATTTGTGCGGGGCAATAAGTCTGTATTTCAGTGTTTGCAAGGGATTGACGGATTTTTAATTATTTGACGCCCTGCCCTTGCGGGTGCTATTATTAATATACGTTAGAAAAGTGGGGAGGGGCTTCTTTTATTGACGCTTCCCGCCCCCCCGAAAATATAAAAAACGGAGGTATAAAATCGATGGAAAAGAAAACCCCGCTCTATGACACCCACGTCAAGTACGGCGGCAAGATAGTCGAATTCGGCGGCTTCCTGCTCCCGGTACAGTACGGGGCCGGTGTCAAAGCAGAGCACATGGCCGTCAGGACCAAGTGCGGACTGTTCGACGTCTCCCACATGGGCGAGATCCTCGTTCAGGGACCGAAGGCGAAGGACTTCCTCAACCTGCTCCTGACAAACGACTACACTGACCTTCAGCCGGGATTTGCGAGATATTCCCCGATGTGCAATGAGAACGGCGGCACCGTCGATGACCTCATTGTATACATGAAGGGCGAGAACGATTACTTCGTTGTCGTGAACGCAGCCAACACGGACAAGGACTTCGCGTGGATGTGCGATCATAAGATCGACGGAGTCGAGCTCAAAAACGTGAGCGACGAGTACGGCCAGGTAGCCCTCCAGGGCCCTCTTGCAGAAAAGATCCTGAAGAAGGTAGTGGACGGGAAATACATCCCTGCAGGCTACTACACATGCATCTTTGACGCAGACTTCCAGGGCATCCCTGTGATGATCTCACGCACAGGCTACACCGGCGAGGACGGATTCGAGATCTACATGCCGGCAGACAAGGCTCCTGATGTCTGGGAAGCTCTGATCGCCGCAGGCAAGGATGACGGACTCATCCCGTGCGCTCTCGGAGCGAGAGACACCCTGAGGATGGAAGCTGCCATGCCGCTTTACGGACACGAGCTCAACGATGAGATCAGCCCTAAGACTGCGGGCCTCGGCTTCGCCGTCAAGATGGACAAGCCTGACTTCATCGGCAAGGCCGCTCTCGAGGCAGACCAGCCGCTCAAGCACAGAAGAGTAGGCCTCAAGGTCACGGGACGCGGCATCCTCAGAGAGCACCTCGATGTTTACAGAGACGGCAAGATCGTCGGGCACACGACTTCCGGCACATTCCTGCCTTACCTCGGCAGCTCTTACGCCATGGCTATCGTCGAATCCGGCGCCAGGGAGATCGGAGCTCCTTGCCAGGTAGACGTAAGAGGCCGCATGGTAGACTGCGAGATGGTAGGCCTGCCGTTCTACAAGAGAGAGAAGTAAAAAGGAGGCTGAGCCCCTCCGGCAAAAACGTTATATCTATATTCTTTTCAAGTTTTAAAAAGGAGACCTAAAATGTTTTATCCAAAAGAACTGAAGTACACGAAAGATGATGAATGGATCCGCTTCGAGGGCGATGCAGCTTATGTAGGCATCACAGATTACGCTCAGAGCGAACTCGGCGACCTCGTATTCGTAAACCTTCCTGAGGTAGGCGATGAGGTAGTCGCAGGCGAGGCTTTCGGCGATGTCGAATCCGTAAAGGCTGTTGCCGACGTAATGTGCCCTGTTACGGGCGTCGTTCTTGAACTCAACGAGGATCTCCTCGACGACGCTTCGCTGATCAACAGCGATCCTTACGGCTCATGGTTCATCAAGGTCGGCAGCATCACAGACAAAGAAGAACTCATGTCATCCGAGGAGTATGACGCATACAGAGGATAGCCATCTCATCAGCGACAGTTATTTCCGCTGTTAAGTTAAGGAGGAATCAAATTGGGCACTTTCATTCCTAACACAAAGGAAGAGCAGTTAAAAATGCTCAACGAGATCGGATACAAGGATTTCGACGACCTCTTTAAAGTGATCCCTGAAGCTGCCAAGGTCAAAGGCGAGCTCGATCTCCCTGAGGGGCTTTCCGAGATCGAAGTTGACCGCAAGGTCCAGGGCCTCGCAGACAAGAATGTCGTTTTCCGTTCGATCTTCCGCGGCGCCGGCGCGTACAACCATTATGTACCGTCCGCAGTAGACGCTATCGCGGGCAAAGAAGAATTTGTTACCGCATATACACCTTACCAGGCTGAGATCAGCCAGGGCATCCTCCAGTCGATATTCGAATACCAGACGATGATCGCCGAGATCACGGGCATGGATATCGCGAACGCTTCTATGTACGACGGCGCTTCCGCCGCCGCTGAGGCATGCTGGATGTGCAAGGACAGAAGACACAGCACCATCTATGTATCCGGGGCCCTCGACGAGAGGATCCTCACAGTTATCAATACGTATTCCTTCGGAAGAGAGAGCAAGGTCGTGGTCATCCCTGCAAAGGACGGCGTGACTGATAAGGAAGCTCTGAAGAAAGCTCTTGCGGACGACCCTGAGGCTTCCTGCTTCCTGATGCAGTACCCTAACTTCTACGGCATCATCGAAGATGCAGACGAACTCTGCAAGATCACTCATGACGGAGGCGCGAAGTTCATCATGTACTGCCATCCGCTCGCACTCGGCGCTCTGAAGAGCCCTGGCGAAGTCGGAGCCGACATCGCCGTAGGCGAAGGACAGCCTCTCGGGCTCGGACTCGAATTCGGCGGACCGTACCTCGGCTTCCTCTCGACAAGGAACGAGTACATGCGTCAGATCCCGGGCAGACTCATCGGCGAGACTGTCGACACAAGAGGCGACAGGGGCTTCGTTCTGACCATCCAGGCCAGAGAACAGCACATCCGCCGCGAGAAGGCAAGCTCGAACATCTGCTCCAACGAAGCATGGTGCGCTCTGAGAGCCGGCATCTATCTGTCGACCATCGGCCCTAAAGGCTATGAGCAGGTCGCGGAGCTCTGCTCGTCCAAGGCACATTATATGGCAGCCGAGCTCGAAAAGATCGGCATGAAGCGCTGCTTCAAGGGCGAGTTCTGGAATGAATTCGCAACTACATGCCCTGACGCAGACAAGCTGCTTGCTGCCCTCGAAAAGAAGGGCATCCTCGGCGGACTCAAGCTCTGCTGCGGCTGCTGCGACGCGGGATGCGACACAGACTGCATCCTCTGGTGCTGCACAGAACTCAACACCAAGGAAGACATCGATGAAGTCATAGCTATCGCAAAGGAGGTGTTCTAGGATGAAATTAGTATTCGAAAAGAGCATTCCGGGCAGAGGACAAGACATTTTCCCTGCATGCGATGTGCCTGTAAAGATGCCTGCAGCTCCTAAGCGCGAGAAGAAGGCTCACCTGCCTGAGATCTCCGAGAACGAGATGGGCAG
>JAFRFA010000034.1:0-7230 GCA_017434585.1 Mogibacterium sp.
AGGTAGTCGAAGTATGCGCTGATATCCGTTCCTTCAGGAGCATTCTCCGGCACGTCCGCACCGTTCTGATAGACGATGTTCATTCTTCCGGACAGCCCCGGGGACATATCCTCGAACGCTGATGAGAACGCGCTGTACCGTATGCCCTCCATCGACTGATCCTTAACTTCCTGAATAAGTCCGCCATCTGAATCGAAGCTGCCGAGGTCGATGCAGGTCGATATGCTCTCGATGGTCATTCCCATGAGAGTTTTTTCCCAGTCTTCTTCTCTTCCGCTGTACGTCCAGCTGACACTGACATGATCTTCATCATTGTATTCTCCAAGGGCTGCCGCCCCTGCAGCTATGACCAGGTTGTTCAGCGAACAACGGTAATGAGTGGCAGTACGGCGCAGTTCATCCAGAGTGTTCGCGGTACAGCCGGCATACAGGCCGCGCGTATTCCCGCGGTTCTCAAAGTCGGGACGCGGAAAACCGGAATATGACCGGGTCTCTTCGATCTCCTCCAGTATCTTTTCTGCGTGTGACAGCGCATTTGCGCGAAGGTCCCCCTGCTCGCGGAGATAAAGATAATAGAAATCGTCATCGAGAGGCTTTCCATCCAGTGCGTTGAAGATATTCCGGAACATGTTACTGACCATCGCCCTGTCGCTTATCGCATGGTGGATGTCCATCAGAATGTATGTGCTCTCCGGAGTGACAAAGATCCCGCAGCGCCACAGAAGAGAATTGAACAACCGGAACGGCCTGACAAAGCCGTACATGATCACTTCTTCGAAGGTCTTCTCCGATACATATGATATCTCCGTTTCCGGGATGAGATCAGGCTCACAGCGCTGAACCAGCTCCATTTTGCTGTCGAAGCCGAACACTGTGCCGAATACCGCAAAATGCGCGAACACCTTGTCAAGGGCCTCCTTTACAGCCTCAGGCGAGGCTGTTTCCGGAGAGAGTCTGCAGCAGATCGGATTTGTCGCGATCGTCTTGTTCGGTGAATACAGCTGATAATCCAGGAAATACTGCTGATACGGCAGAAGAGGCTGCGGCCTGTTTTTTTCTTCCACAGCCATTTCAATCGTCCTTATTCCGGTATCGGCTTCTTTGATGAGTGCCGCTATCCTCTTCGGGGTGCGGCCGTCGAATACCATGGAGTATGTAAGGTGCTGCCCTTCCAGTTCAGCGATCAGTGCAGCGCTCTTGAGCGAGTCACCGCCGAGGTCGAAGAAATCGTCGTTGATGCCGACGAGCTCTGTCTCCAGGACACGCTCCATGGCATGGCAGAGCATTGCCTCGAGATCATTTTCAGGCGGCGCATAGTCTTTCTTGAATTCATTGATATCCGGCAGAGCGAGAGCCTTTCTGTCCAGCTTGCCGTTGGCGTTCTTCGGGAACTCATCGAGGCGGACAAAGAACTGCGGTATCATATACGCCGGTACCTTTTCGGCCAGTCTGTCCGCAAGATACTGCTTGGAAAGAGTCTTTCCTGATTCAGATATATAATAAGCGCACAGAATGACGCGGTCCTGTGAATCTCTGAAACCTTTTGCGAGAACATCCTTTATATCCGGCAGACTGCGCAGTATGCTCTCGACCTCGCCGAGTTCGACCCGGTTTCCGTTGATCTTGACCATCCAGTCCATGCGGTCGATATATACGAGACGTCCGTCCGGAAGTCTCTTTACCTGGTCACGGGTGTGGAACATCTTTTCATGGCCGTCCCCTTCCCTTCCTTTGAACGGATTGTCCACGAGCAGACTGGCGGTAAGTTCCGGAAGCCCGATATATCCCTTGAAGAAGTCCCCCGTGAAGCATATCTCGCCTTCATCCGTCTCATTCCCGTTTTCGTCCAGGATATAAGCGCAGATATCGCCGACTGTTTTTCCGAGGTATGCGTTTTCGCTGCATTCTTTTATCTCATCGGCCATCACGACATAACACTCCGACATGCCGTACGTCGCGATGACCCTCATTCCCTTCGGATCTATATTGAAGACCTTCTCGCCCGAGCTCACTACAGTTTTCAAAGTATCCGATGCTCTGTCAAAGGTCCTCAGGAGCGAAGGCGGCATGTATGTGGCTGTTATCTCATGATTCTTGCAGTACAGCGCCATCATATGCGGATCCCTCAGCACATCAGGCGGCACCAGACATACAGAGCACCCGGAGCACAGCGGCATCAGCAGGTCGGAGCAGTGAACAGCGAACGTGAACCTTGCGCTTGAACCGTATACATCATCCGGAGTCAGCCTGAGCACATCCTTCAGGTTCAGTATCCCCATACCGCAGCTAAGCTGCGAATGGACTATGCCTTTGGGATCTCCCGTCGAGCCGGATGTATAAACGATGACAGCTTCCGTCTCCTCTTCAGGAGCATCATCCGGATAAGACGCTTCGTATTCCATCGCCAGAGAGTAGTTCTCTTCATCCAGTATGAACTCAGGAGAGGAGTGCCTGATGATGAATTCTCTTCTGCTTTCAGGATACTCAGGATCGAGCATGACAGCAGCATAGCCGAAGATAAGGCAGCTCATGAAGGAGACCACATACTCCGGGTTGCGGCCCATGCATATGGCGATCCTCTTTCCATTTCCGGGTTCTATCCCGTTGTCTTCAAGGAATGCAGCCACTCTGCAGGCCCGGTCCAGCAATTCGCCGTAGGTGATCTGCGGAAATCCGCTGCTTCTTCTTATAGCGATCCTGTCACTGTTTTTTCTGAATGAATCCAGAAGGATCCTGCCGGCTGTCCTGTTGCTGTTACTCATTCCTCAAATCCTCCATAACTATCCTCTTCGGGTCCGGTCTCTGTTTCCGCTATATCGATCCTGTGTCCGTCCGCGTCCTGCATGACGACTGCCCTGTAGTCGGTCTCGGTCATTCCGTATATGTCATGACGGATCTCAAAACCCATCTCATCGAAAAGCTTCACGATGCTGTCAGCATCTCCGGCAGCTATGTTTTCGTTCCCTCCGTACCCCTGTATTCAAGGCAGACCATCGTCAGGTCGTCAAACTGCTCGGCGCTGCCTACAAACTCGTCTACCGACGCGCGAACGATCCGGAGTATCTCCTTCGGCTTCGCTCCCGCATCGGTATTGAGAGCCTCGATCATCCGGTCCGTACCGTACATCTCCAGACCGGCATTCGTTGCCTCAGGCACGCCGTCTGTATAAACAAATATCTTGTCTCCCTTTCCGAGCATTATCTCGTAATCCCTGTATACCGCGCCTTCCATGCCTCCGAGAACGAGTCCGTGTCTGTCTCTGAACAGCTCGAACTTTCCGTCATGGCAGAGCGCCGGGTACTCATGGCCCGCGCTGGAGCAGTCCAGTCTGCCGGTAGACAGTTCCAGGATGCCTATCCATGTCGTCACGAACATCTGCATCTTGTTCTGGGCGCAGAGCGCAGCATTCGCCTTTGTAAGGGCCTCGCCAGCGCTTATCCCCAGCTTTGCATAGTTCTGGACAACGGTCTTGGATATCATCATGAAGAGCGCAGCCGGCACACCCTTTCCGCTTACATCAGCGCAGACGATGCCGAGATGATCATCATCGATCATGAAGAAATCGTAGAAATCACCGCCGACTTCCTTCGCAGGATCCATGCTGGCATAGAGATCGAATTCCTCTCTGTTCGGGAATGCCGGGAATAACGAAGGGAGCATGCTCGCCTGGATCTCCGTAGCCATGTTGAGCTCTGTCTGTGTCGACGCCAGTTTTGCAGTCTTGTCGTTGAATATGACGCAGTACATTATGATCAGCGACATCAGGACCATCCCGTACTGGGATGCATTGCCGAACTCTCCGAAAGTCAGAGCATAATTGATCAGCGGCAGGAATATGAACGTCAGAGCCGCCGCTTTCTGGCTGCGCGGGCTGGAACTTCTGATTATGAGTATGGTCGCGACGACCGATGTCAGGATAAGGTATATGTCCTCCAGCGTGGAAGCGCCTGTAGTCTTATACTCTCCGGCAGGGCCTACAATGAAAGTGACCGGATAGAAAATATTTGACAGTATCACAAGGGTCTCAAGCGCAAGCAGAACAGGGATCCCTTTGTCCGCCCAGTCCGCGAGCTTTCCTTCGAAGCCGAGTGTGGCTTTTACGTACTGGTAGAAGTGGAAGATCATCACAAGGTCTATCAGTTTGCTGAGCATGACCATAGTGAAGTTGACAGCCCGCAATTCCGGCACTCCGAGTGTGAAATACATCAGCACATTCACCAGAAATCCGGCGCTTACCATAACGTTCAGTGTCCTGAACGCCCTGCTTCCATCTCCCTCCTGCTTCATGGTTCCGTAGTACAGCGCTGCGCATGTGAATGCGCCCATCGCGTCTATGCCGCAGTCGAACAAAGAATCCACCATTCTCGCGTAGATCTCTTCATCCAGGAAGAACAGCCAGCTCAGGCCCACACAGACAAGGGCTGAAGCAATGGTAAATATCAGTCCGCTCAATAAGCTGTATTTTTTATATTTCCTGACCATATATCCTCTCCATATATCATTTGATGTCGTATGCCGCAAGCCATTCACCGGCTTTTTCACATACTCCGCAAAGCGTCTCCCCGTCGAACGGACTTCCGAGCCCTGCTTTTTCGAGCAGTCTCGTGAACACATCAGAGCCTCCCTGCGCGGTGTAGGACATATACCTCTCCCATGCCGCATCAGGATCTTCCTGTATCATCTTCCAGAATCCGAGCGCGACAGTCTGAGCCAGGCAGTAATCTATGTAATAGAACGGCGACACGTAGATGTGATGCTGTCTCTGCCAGCCCATGCCCTCGGCATAGAACGGTATCTCTCCATCGATCCTGAGCCACGGCATGTATATACCGAGCAGCCGCTTCCACTCCGCATGTCTTCCGGCAGGCGTCATATCCGGATGCTCGTATACGATGTGCTGAAAGTGGTCGACCATCGTCCCGTAAGGAATGAATGTGATCGCTCCTGCTAGATGACTGTACAGGAACTTTCTGCTGTCCTTCCCGAAGAAATCCTCTGCGCTCTTCTCTGCAAAGAATTCCATGCTCATCGAGTGGACCTCGCAGCCCTCGAGAGTAGGCCACACGGTCGACACAGGCACGCGTTTTCTGTTGATCCAGTCGGCAAACGCATGCCCCGTCTCGTGAGTCACAGTCTCGACATCATCGGCCGTGCCGTTGAAATTGGCGAATATGAACGGTGTATCGTAATCGTATATGGCCGTACAGTAGCCTCCGCCCTCCTTGCCTTCCCTGGCAAGGACGTCCATGCGCTCGCCTTCGAGCATCATCCTGAAGAACCTGCTCGTCTCAGGAGACAGGGAATCGTAGAATCTCCGTCCGGCTTCGAGAATGTCATCCGCTGCCCCGGACGGTACCGGATTCCCCGATCTGAATTCCAGAGCAGCATCTGCGAAGCTCATAGGATATGATACGCCCGTGCGCTCTGCCTGGGCGCGTTTGACGGAATCCGCGAGCGGCACCAGATATTTCACAACAGCTTCGCGGAACTTCTCCACGTCATCTCTGTCGTAACAGTTTCGCATCATGCGGCAGTAGCCGAGTTCGATCGCGTCCCTGAGACCGAGCTTCCGGCTCATCTCATAACGCAGCCTCACGAGCCTGTCATATATCTCATCGAGCTTTGCCTGATTGTCTTTATACCATCTGCCTTCAGCCTTCCACGCATCGAGCCTGACCTCATCGTCAGCGTCAGTCTTGAACTTTCCGAGCTGGGCTATCGTGCATACCCTGCCGCGGAAAGGTATCTGAGCGCCCGCCAGAAGCTTGCTGTACTCCGTCGTCAGAGCATTCTCCTCTTGCATAAGAGGCACGATCGAAGGGTCGAAGCTCTTTTTTTCTATCTCTGCATTTGTAAAAACGACTTCGCCGAATTCCTCCGCGAGTTCTTCACGGTACGGAGAATCAAGGAGAGCCAGCGTCCAGCTGTGATAGGCTTCTTCCAGTTCGGGCATGGCGCTGTCCCAGAAAGCCGCCTCCCCGTCATAGAACTCATCTCTCGTATCTATCGAGTGGCGGATGTTCGAGAGCGTCGCCATCGAATCGATATGCCTTTCGAGGCGGTCCTTTTCGAGCAGCAGCTCTTTTGCTTCTTCATAAGACCCGCATGTTCTGAACGCAGCGACAAGCCTTGCTATCTCAGCTTTCACTGCGTCCGTATCAGGTCTTTCGTATTTCATTTCAGAAAACCTGATCACTTCTCATTTACTCCATGTTTATGAGATACGGGATAGTCGCTTCGAAGTCGACTCCGTACCATGGTTTCTTCGGATCTTTCAGCGTTACCTGTATGGTGTGAGCCGTGTAATCGGCCGCTATCCTCATCGCATCCTTCCAGTCCCTGCCCCGCATGATCTCGCCTATGACCGTGCTCGAGAAGAGGTCTCCCGTTCCGTGGTACATCGCTCCGACCTTGTCGTTCTGGTAGGTGTAGAACTCGTCGTGTTCCCTGTCATATCCCATGATACCTGTCTTGCCCTCCGAGAGCGAGACTCCCGTCAGCACGGTGATCTTTGCGCCGAGTTTCGTCAGTCTTTCGAGCAGTTCCTTTATATAGCTCTCATCGTACTCCTCACGGTAATCCATACCCGTCATGAAGCATGCCTCCGTGATATTAGGCACGATGATGTCCGCGTGCGAGCAGAGCTCGGTGTTCTTCTTTGCATATTCCATGTCGAAGGCCGGATAGAGCTTGCCGTTGTCGGCCATGACAGGATCCACGAAAACTATGCCGTCTTTGCCGAAAGTGTCGAAGAGCTTTTTCATCATCTCGATCTGCTCGACCGTTCCGAGGTAACCGGTGTATACCCCGTCGAACTTTATATCTTCATCTATCCATTTTTCACAGATCGGCCCGATCTGATCGGACAGGTCCTTTACCGTAAAGCTCTTGAAAAGCGTATGATTTGACAGAACAGCCGTCGGCAGTATCACGCACTCTGTACCGAGCGCGGATATCACCGGAAGCGCTATGGTTATAGAGCATTTGCCCAGACACGAAATGTCCTGTACAGTAAGTATCCTTTTCATTCCCCTTCTCCTTTTCTTGGTTTCATATTCCGCGTCAGCGGATGCGCAGTTTTACCCCGTTATAATATCACTTTTGCATATGAAGGTTAATGATGAAATTTCTTTAAGACGTAGCAATTTATCGCTGTTATATTGTATGATTACTCCGAATTCGAAATATTTGTTGATCGCGGAGGATAGAAATGAAGAAGAGCAAGTACAG
>JAFRFA010000035.1:0-11946 GCA_017434585.1 Mogibacterium sp.
CGGAGCCTTGTCGATCTGGTCGAACGCTACGTCTCCGCCGAGTCCGTACTTTCTGTTCAGTACGCTTGTGATAGCTGCTGTAAGAGTTGTCTTACCGTGGTCAACGTGGCCGATCGTACCGATGTTGATATGCGGTTTGGTTCTTTCGTATTTCTGCTTAGCCATTTTTATCTCCTGTGATAATAAATATAATAAAATGTATTGTTTGTGAACTGTCGGGATCGTGATCCCACTACTTTATGATCTTCTCTGCCAGAGATTCCGGCAAACGCTCAAAGTGGTCGAACTGCATCGTATAGATGCCTCTCCCCTGTGTCCTCGATCTGAGGTCGGTCGCATATCCGAACATCTCGGAGAGCGGCACGAATCCTCTGATGACCGCAGCGCCGTTATCTATATCCGAGCCCTCGATCCTGCCTCTTCTGGAACTGATGTCTCCGATGACATCGCCCATGTAGTTGTCAGGAACAGTTACTTCTACCTTGAAGATAGGCTCGAGCAGCACCGGCTTCGCCTTCATCACTGCTTCCTTGAACGCCTTTGAACCTGCGACCTTGAACGCCATATCGGACGAGTCGACTTCGTGGTACGAACCGTCGTAGAGCTCAACTCCGACATCGACTACATTGTAGCCTGCCAGAGGTCCGGCCTGCATGGCTTCTTCGATACCCTCCTGCACCTTCGGGATGTATTCCTTAGGAATAGCACCGCCGACGATGGAGTTCTTGAATTCGAAGCCTTCGCCAGGCTCTCTCGGATAGAGCTTGATCTTGACGTGAGCGTACTGGCCGCTTCCGCCTGTCTGCTTGGCGTGCTTGCAGTCCACATCGGCTGTAGTCGTGACAGTCTCTTTGTAAGAGACCTGCGGCTTGCCGACGTTGGCCTCGACCTTGAACTCTCTGAGCAGTCTGTCGACGATGATCTCCAGGTGGAGTTCGCCCATTCCGGCGATGATCGTCTGACCTGTCTCAGGGTTTGTGTAGGTCCTGAACGTAGGGTCTTCCTCTGCCAGCTTTGCCAGAGCGATGCCCATCTTCTCCTGGCCTATCTTGGTCTTAGGCTCGATGGCGATCTCGATTACAGGATCAGGGAATTCCATCGATTCAAGCACGATCGGCGCCTTTTGGTCGCAGAGCGTGTCGCCCGTTGTGGTGAACTTGAGTCCTACCGCCGCAGCGATGTCTCCGGAATAGACCATATCGATCTCATCCCTGTGGTTGGCGTGCATCTGCAGTATGCGCCCGATCCTCTCCTTGCGGTCCTTCGTAGCATTGTATACATGCTTGCCGGACTCGAGAGTTCCGGAATACACTCTGAAGAATGCGAGCTTGCCCACATACGGGTCAGCCATGATCTTGAACGCGAGGGCCGAGAAAGGTCCCTTGTCGTCAGCATGGCGCTCTTCTTCCTTCTTGGTGTAAGGATTCGTTCCCTTGATAGCCGGGATATCCAGAGGCGACGGCATGTAGTCCACGACTCCGTCGAGCATCAGCTGAACGCCTTTGTTCTTGTAAGCCGATCCGCAGAATACCGGATACATATTGCCCTTGATCGTCTCCCGGCGGATGACCTTCTTTATCTCATCCTCAGTGATCTCCTCGCCTTCAAGGTACTTCATCATGAGTTCCTCGTCGCACTCGGCTACGGACTCGAGCATCCTGTCTCTCCACGCCTTGGCTTCTTCGAGCATGTTCTCAGGGATCTGCTTCTCATCGAAGGTCCTTCCCAGGTCGTCATCGTGATAGATCTCGGCCTTCATCTTGATAAGGTCGATGATACCGATGAAGTCAGCTTCCGAACCGATCGGCAGCTGTACAGCGACCGCATTTGCCTTGAGCCTGTCGTGGATCATATCGAGAACATGGAAATAATTAGCTCCCAGGATGTCCATCTTGTTGACGAATATCATCCTCGGTACTCCGTATTTCTCAGCCTGTCTCCATACGGTCTCGCTCTGAGGCTCTACACCGCCCTTGGCGCAGAGCACCATGACCGCTCCGTCGAGGACTCTGAGAGATCTTTCGACCTCGACCGTGAAGTCAACGTGGCCCGGAGTGTCGATGATGTTGATCCTGGTGTCATGCCACTGAGCAGTAGTAGCGGCGGAAGTAATGGTTATTCCGCGTTCCTGTTCCTGCTCCATCCAGTCCATGGTAGCGGCGCCTTCATGTGTCTCACCCAGCTTATGGGTGCGGCCTGTGTAGAAGAGGATTCTCTCCGTTGTAGTAGTTTTGCCGGCGTCGATATGGGCCATGATGCCGATGTTGCGTGTTTTCTCGAGGCTGAATTTTCTTCCCATTATTTCCTCCTTTCTACCGTAAATTCATTTAGATATGACATTTGTAAATAACCTGTATGTGATTACTTTTCATAACGGCTCGTGTGCAGCTGCTCTGACTTTGCTGACGCTTGTCAGTCGCATGCACACTGCGTAAAGGAATTTCCATGACTCTGACTTCGCTGACGCTCGTCAATCGTCAGGACAAATCCTCTTAGAATCTGAAGTGTGCGAACGCCTTGTTGGCCTCTGCCATCTTGTGGGTATCTTCTTTCTTCTTTACCGAAGATCCCGTGTTGTTGGCTGCATCCATGAGCTCTGCAGCGAGTCTCTCGGACATAGTCCTCTCGCCTCTTGCTCTTGTATAGTTTGTCAGCCATCTGATGCCCAGAGTCTGTCTTCTCTCAGGTCTTACCTCGATAGGCACCTGATAGTTCGCACCGCCGATTCTTCTGGCTTTAACTTCGAGAACAGGCATGATGTTGTTCATTGCCTTTTCAAATACTTCCAGCGGCTCTTCGCCTGTCTTCTCTCTGATCGTATCGAACGCATCATAGACGATAGTCTGGGCAACGCCCTTCTTTCCGTCGAGCATGATGCTGTTGATCAGCTTGGCAACTACTACGCTGCCGTAGACAGGATCAGGAAGAACCTCTCTCTTGGGTGTGTTACCTTTTCTTGGCACTTCTCTTCCCTCCTTGTAAATTCAGGTCGGTACTCGTTAGCAGCCCCGCGAATTTCTTCAGGCGGTCCATCTGACCGTCTTACTCGCGTATCTGCTCCCGCGGCGCTCTTTGTATAAAAGATTGCCTACAGTACTTATTAACGTATTAACAGTGCACTTACTCTCATCCTTACGGCAACGCCGCTGCGCGCCAGAGGCGCATACAAATCAGAAGAGAGATTCTATCGGAGGGGCACCGCCCCCGGAGATCAAGGTTTTCGTCCTTACGCCAACGGCGTATGGATCAGCAGAAAACCTTACTTCTTTTTAGGCTTCTTCGCTCCGTACTTGGAACGGCCCTGTCCGCGCTCTGCTACGCCGGAAGCGTCGAGAGTACCTCTGATGATGTGATATCTCACACCCGGGAGGTCCTTGACCCTGCCGCCTCTAACGAGAACAACACTGTGCTCCTGCAGATTGTGGCCAATACCAGGAATGTAAGCTGTGACTTCCATTCCGTTCGTCAGACGAACTCTTGCGACTTTTCTGAGAGCCGAATTCGGCTTCTTCGGAGTGACAGTCTTGACTGCTACGCATACGCCTCTCTTCTGAGGGGAGTTTACGTCGGTAAGAGTCTTGCGAAGTGTGTTCATGTTCTTACCAAGTGCAGGAGCTGTCGATTTCTTTACCGAGCTCTGTCTGCCCTGACGTACTAACTGGTTGATTGTAGGCATTCTTTTCTCCTTTCTTCCAAAATTTTTATCTGATGCGCCGACCTTTCCGAAGGCGCACTCGAACTTGTATATTTTACTAGCAAGTTCCCGCTATGTCAACGCTTTTGCAGGTTTTTGCCGACCTTAAAAAGCGGCCAGGGGGGCTGACCCCCTGGCCAACTGCGGACATGAGTCCGGTTATTCGACGATCGCTACTTCGCCGTAGACTTTGATCTCCTCTTCGCCTTCAGGAGCCACGTTGGTCTCCTCGAGGCCTTCGATGTGGATCTCATCGTCCTCGTCTTCGTCCCTGCCGTTTACGAACGATTCATATTCGCCGTAATCGACCGTAACGTCTCCGTATCTCTTCATGCCGGTACCTGCAGGTATCAGCTTTCCGATCATGACGTTCTCCTTGAGACCTTCGAGTCTGTCTGTCTTGCCCTTGATGGACGCGTCTGTCAGAACTCTCGTCGTCTCCTGGAACGAAGCAGCCGAGAGGAACGAGGATGTAGCCAGAGCAGCCTTGGTGATACCAAGCAGCTGTCTGTTTGCCGTGCATGGCTCTCCACCTTCTGCCACGGCAGCCTTGTTGGCGGCCTCGATCTCTCTCCTGGAGTACTGTCCGCCAGGAAGGAGCCTTGTGTCGCCGGACTTCTCCACTTTGTACTTGGAGAGCATCTGGCTGACGATGATCTCGATGTGCTTGTCGTTGATGTCTACACCCTGGTTCTTGTACACTCTCTGCACTTCTCTCAGGAGGTATTCATAAACGCCCTGCACGCCGTTGAGTCTCATGATGTCGTGAGGATCGAGCGGTCCCTTCGTGATCTGGTCGCCGGCATGCACTTCGTCGCCGACCTTGACGTTGAGCCTTGCGCCGAACGGGATCACGTAGTTTCTCTCGCCGCCCTTTTCTTCTACGACCACGTCAGTCTTGTTGTCTTCTCTCGGTTCGATAGCTGTCACTACACCGTCGGCTTCGCAGATCTCTGCAAGACCCTTAGGCTTTCTGGCCTCGAACAGCTCCTCGACTCTAGGAAGACCCTGTGTGATATCCGAACCGGCAACGCCGCCCGTATGGAACGTTCTCATGGTCAGCTGCGTACCCGGCTCGCCGATGGACTGAGCTGCGATGATTCCGACAGCTTCGCCCTGCTGCACGAGTCTGCCTGTAGCCATGTTCTTGCCGTAGCACTTGGCGCAGAGGCCTGTCTTCGCGCGGCAGGTCATGGCGGATCTGATCTTCACCGTCTCGATGCCGCGGTCCTCGATGGTCTTTGCCATGTCGTCAGTGATGTACTCGTTGGCAGCAACAAGGACTTCGCCCGTTGCAGGATCGACAACGTCCTCACTTGCGTATCTGCCGGCGATCCTCAGCCAGAGCTTCTCGATCTCTTCCTTGCCGTCTCTGAACGCTCTGATCTCGACGCCGTCTTCCGTTCCGCAGTCCTGCTCATTGATGATGATGCTGTGCGAGATATCCACCAGTCTTCTGGTCAGGTATCCGGAGTCGGCCGTCCTCAGAGCCGTATCGGTAAGTCCCTTACGGGCACCGTTGGACGAAATGAAGTATTCCAGTATGGACAGGCCCTCTCTGAAGTTGGCCTTGATCGGGATCTCTACCGTATGACCTGTCGCGTTCGCCATCAGTCCTCTCATACCGCCGATCTGGCTGATCTGAGACTTGTTACCTCTGGCTCCGGAACTTGCCATGATGTAGAGGTTGTTCATCGTTCCGAGGTTATCCATCAGAGCGTTGGCCGTATCATCCGTGGCATTTCTCCATGTCTCGATGACCTTGTCGTATCTCTCCTTGTCGGACATAAGGCCCTTTCTGTAGAGAGCTTCGTACTGGTCGACCTTCTTCTCGGCTTCGCTTACGATCTCTGCCTTTGCAGCAGGGATCTCCATGTCGGAGATACTGATCGTTACAGCACTGAGCGTCGAATAATGGTAGCCTGTGTCCTTGATGTAGTCGAGCATCAGGGCCGTCTCGGTATTGCCGTGGGCCTTGAAGCAAGCGGCGATGATCTTTCCGAGCGCCTTCTTGTCGCAGAGGAAGTCGACCTCGAGTGAGTACGGATCTTTCTCTCTGTCGACGAAACCGAGGTCCTGAGGGAGTCCGTGGTTGAAGATGAATCTTCCTACCGTGGATTCTACCAGCTGTCCCGGATCGCCTTCGTAAGCGTAGCGGCGCACCTTGACCTTCGCGTGGATGCCGACAGCTCCCGCATCGTATGCCATGATCATCTCGTCGTAGTCAGCGAAGCACTTTCCGTCGCCCTTTTCGAGCTCGCGGCCTCTTTCTTCGCTGCCCGGATGAGTCAGGTAGTATGATCCGAGGATCATGTCCTGAGTCGGCACCGTGATAGGCGAGCCGTCCTTAGGAGCCAGGATGTTGTTGACCGAGAGCATGAGGAATCTCGCCTCTGCCTGAGCCTCTACCGAAAGAGGCACGTGTACGGCCATCTGGTCTCCGTCGAAGTCGGCGTTGAACGCGGTACATACCAGCGGGTGCAGCTTGATGGCTTTGCCCTCGACGAGTACCGGCTCGAATGCCTGGATACCGAGTCTGTGCAGTGTAGGGGCACGGTTCAGGAGAACAGGGTGATCCTTGATGATGTAATCAAGAACGTCCCAGACCTCAGGGTCTGCTCTTTCGACCATGACTCTTGCCTGCTTTGTGTTCTGAGCGAGGTCTCTGTCTGCGAGCTCTCTCATGATGAACGGCTTGAAAAGCTCGAGCGCCATCGTCTTAGGAAGTCCGCACTGATAGAACTTCAGATCCGGTCCTACTACGATTACGGAACGTCCCGAGAAGTCTACACGCTTGCCGAGCAGGTTCTGACGGAACCTTCCCTGCTTTCCCTTGAGCATGTCGGACAGGGACTTGAGCTTGCGTCCGCCCGCTCCCTGTACGGCTCTTCCTCTTCTGCCGTTGTCGATCAGAGCGTCCACAGACTCCTGGAGCATCCTCTTCTCGTTACGGATGATGATGTCCGGAGCGCCGAGCTCGCCCAGTTTCTTGAGTCTGTTGTTTCTGTTGATGACTCTTCTGTAAAGATCGTTCAGATCGGATGTCGCGAACCTGCCTCCGTCGAGCTGGACCATAGGTCTCAGATCAGGCGGGATCACAGGGATCACGTCGAGTATCATCCACTCAGGCCTGTTGCCGGACTGCTTGAACGCCTCGATGACCTCGAGGATCTTGACGAGTCTGATCTTCTTCTGGCCGGATGCCTTCTTGAGCTGCTCTCTGAGTTCTTCAGCTCTGGCGTCGACATCGATGGCCTCGAGGAGTTTCTTGACAGCTTCGGCGCCCATGCCGGCCTCGAAGCTCTTTCCGTAGATCTCGCGTGCCTCGTTGTACTCTTCTTCCTCGATGATCTGCTTGTACTCGAACGGTGTGTCGCCCGGGTCAGTGACCACGTAGGATGCGAAGTACAGGACTTTTTCGAGTTCCTTCGGCGTCATGTCCAGCACGAGGCCGATCCTCGAAGGGATTCCTTTGAAGTACCAGATGTGGGATACAGGAGAAACGAGTGCGATGTGTCCCATCCTCTCTCTCCTGACCTTCGCCTTGGTGACCTCTACTCCGCAGTACGGGCAGATGAGTCCTCTGTATCTGATCTTGTTGTACTTGCCGCAGCCGCAGACCCAGTCCTTTGTAGGTCCGAAGATCCTTTCGCAGAACAGGCCGTCGAACTCCGGCTTGAGCGATCTGTAGTTGATGGTCTCAGGCTTGGTTACCTCGCCGTGCGACCACTCGAGCATGGCCTCCGTGGATGCGAGCTTGATCTGGAGGGACTCGATATTTCTGAGATCCTGGTTGTTATCTGTAATCGTCATGTCTTCCTCCTTTACTCTTCATCCTCGAACGTCTCTGCAGCCTCTGCTTCAGCGAGGTCTTCGAGACTGTCCATCTCAACAGCTTCCGTGAGATCCATGTCAGGCTCAGGCTCTGCCGCTGCCATGGCCATGGATTCTATCATCGAAGATACGGCGTCGATATCGAGCTCTACATCGTCCTCTGCCTCGGCGGCATTGATCTCAGCTGCAGTCTCTGCCATCTCGGCATCCTGCTCGATCTCTCTTCTTTCGCGTTCCGCTCTTCTGTCGTTCTCGCTGATCATCCTGTCGAATGTCAGCGCGCCGTCATACTCGGATGTCTCTCTGATCTTGATCTCGGAATCGTCTCCGGCCTTTGTGCGGATATCCAGAGCGAGTGCCTGGAGCTCCTTGATGAGCACCTTGAACGATTCAGGGATGCCCGGTTCAGGGATGTTGACTCCGTTGATGATGGCTTCGTATGTCTTTGTACGTCCGATGATGTCGTCGGACTTGACGGTCAGTATCTCCTGGAGAGTGTATGCCGCGCCGTAAGCTTCGAGCGCCCATACTTCCATCTCTCCGAATCTCTGTCCGCCGAACTGCGCCTTACCGCCGAGCGGCTGCTGTGTTACCAGCGAGTACGGGCCGGTCGATCTGGCGTGGATCTTGTCGTCTACCAGATGGTGGAGCTTGAGCATGTACATGTAGCCCACCGTTACCGGACTGTCGAAGTATTCGCCCGTGCGGCCGTCTCTAAGTCTCAGCTTGCCTGTCTCAGGATATCCTTCCTCCTTGAGCAGGTTGATGACGTCCTTTTCGCTCGCGCCGTCGAATACCGGTGTCGATACATACCAGCCTTTCGACTTGGCGGCGAGTCCGAGGTGCACCTCGAGTACCTGTCCGACGTTCATTCGGGACGGTACGCCCAGAGGGTTGAGCATGACCTGCAGCGGCTCGCCGTCGTCCTTGAACGGCATGTCCTCCTGCGGCAGGATCCTGGAGATAACGCCCTTGTTTCCGTGGCGTCCCGCCATCTTGTCGCCGACGTTGATCTTCCTCTTGGTCGCAACGTAGACTCTTACGATCTTGTTGACTCCCGGCGGAAGCTCCTGGCTGTTGTTCTTGTCAAACACTCTTACGTCGATGACGATACCCTCTTCGCCGTGAGGCAGCTTGAGGGACGAATCCCTGACTTCCTTGGACTTCTCGCCGAAGATCGCGCGGAGCATCCTCGCTTCAGGAGTGAGGTCTGTCTCGCTCTTCGGGGTCAGTTTTCCGACGAGGATGTCGTTCGACTTGACCTCGGCGCCGATCCTGACGATACCTTCCTCGTCAAGCTCCTTGAGCATGTCCTGAGGCAGGTTCGGGATATCTCTTGTGATCTCCTCAGGTCCGAGCTTGGTGTCTCTGGCTTCGCACTCGTGCTTCTCGATGTGGAGCGATGTGAGCACGTCGTCCATGAGCAGTCTCTCGTTGAGGATGATAGCGTCCTCGTAGTTGTAGCCTTCCCATGTCATGAATCCGATCAGCAGGTTCTTGCCCAGCGAGATCTCGCCCATGCTCGTCGAAGGACCGTCAGCTACGACTTCGCCTTCTTCCAGATGCTCGCCGAATGCGACGATAGGTCTCTGGTTGATGCAGGTTCCCTGGTTGGAACGCTTGAACTTGAGCATCTTATATTCGTCGACAGTGCCGTCGTCGTCACGTGTGACTCTGACTTCGTTCGCATCGACGTATGTTACCGTACCGGCATTCTTGCAGAGCACGACAGCGCCCGAATCGCAGGCAGCCTTGTACTCGATGCCCGTTCCTATATACGGAGCCTCTGTGACCAGCAGAGGTACAGCCTGTCTCTGCATGTTCGATCCCATCAGGGCACGGTTGGCGTCGTCGTTCTCGAGGAACGGGATCATCGCCGTGGCTACCGATACTACCTGCTTAGGTGATACGTCCATGTAGTCGACTTCGTTCTTCGGCACCATGGTGATCTCGCCCTTGATGCCTCTTACGGCTACCTTGTTGTTCACAAAGTGTCCTTCTTCATCGAGAGGCTCGTTGGCCTGGGCGACGATCATGAGATCCTCGTCAGCGGCCGCGAGGTACTGGACCTCTTTTGTAACGACACCGGTCTTCTTGTCCACCTTGCGGTAAGGCGTCTCGATGAATCCGTACTCGTTGATGATGCCGTATGTCGTGAGCGATCCGATAAGTCCGATGTTAGGACCTTCAGGAGTCTCGATAGGGCACATCCTGCCGTAGTGCGAGTAGTGTACGTCACGGACTTCCATGCCGGCTCTTTCTCTCGAAAGACCGCCAGGTCCGAGAGCGGAAAGTCTTCTCTTGTGAGTGAGCTCTGCCAGAGGGTTGTTCTGGTCCATGAACTGCGACAGCTGGGAGGATCCGAAGAACTCCTTGATAGCCGCGGTAACCGGACGGATGTTGATGAGCTGCTGAGGTGTCGAATTCTCGGTAGTCATCCTCTCTCTGATAGTCTTTTCCATTCTGGCGAAGCCGATCCTGCACTGGTTCTGCAGAAGCTCTCCTACAGTCTTGAGTCTTCTGTTGCTCAGGTGGTCGATGTCGTCTGTATCGCCGACGCCGTGTTCCAGGTTGATCAGATAGCTGATCGAAGCAATGATGTCCTCAATGATGATGTGCTTAGGGCTGAGCTCCCTTCTTCCGTTGGCGATGGCCGCCTTCAGCTTGTCCTCGTCTCCCTCGGAATTCCTGATGATCTCCATGAGAGCAGGGTAGAAGACTTTCTCGGACAGCTTGTACGGAGTGAGGTCGAAGTCGATGTACTTCGAAGGATCGACGAAGTTGTTTCCGATGACCTTCGTTACGACACCTTCCTCGTCATCATCATTCTTGCTGTATACGAGAACGGAGGCTACTCCGGCGTCCTCGATCTCCATGGCGAGGGATCTCGAGATCTCTCCGCCTTCCTCTACGAGCACTTCGCCGGTATTAGGATCGATAACATCCTCTGCGGCGACTGTGTCGACGAGTCTGTCGTGGAGTCCCAGCTTGCGGTTGTACTTGAATCTTCCGACCTTGGCCAGGTCATAGCGCCTCTCGTCGAAGAGCAGGGCCATGAGCATGGACCTTGCGTTCTCGACTGTAGGAGGCTCTCCCGGTCTCAGTCTTCTGTAAAGCTCTCTCAGTCCCTCGGCACTGTTCTTTGTGGTGTCCTTTTCGAGTGTGCGCATGAGTCTGTCATCCTCGCCGAAGATAGCGATGATGTCCTCGTTGCTGCTGAGTGCGAGCGCATCAGGATCGATGATGCCCAGAGCCCTGAGGAACGAAGTAAGCGGCTGCTTTCTCGTCCTGTCCACTCTGACATAAAGGATTCCCTGCGAGTCTGTCTCGTACTCGAGCCATGCGCCTCTGTTAGGAATGACCTGGGAGCTGTACAGTCTCTGGTTGGATTTATCGGTCGCTACGTCATAGTACGGCCCCGGGGAACGCACCATCTGTGTGACGATGGCTCTCTCGGCTCCGTTGTAGACGAAGGTGCCCTTCTCGGTCATGAGCGGGAAATCTCCCATGAATACGTCCTGTTCCTTGATCTCGCCGGTCTCGCGGTTGATCAGTCTGACCTTTACAGTCAGGGAAGTGGCGTATGTAGCGTCTCTCTCCTTGCACTCCTCCTGGTCATACTTAGGAGTGTCGGAGAACTTGTAGTCCGCGAACTCAAGACTCAGAGTATTGGTAGTATCGCGGATAGGAGATACGTCCTCGAGGACCTCGCCGAGGCCCTCCTCGATAAACCACTTGTACGACTTTGTCTGTACATCGATGAGGTTAGGCATTTCGCAGACCTCATGGATCTTGGCAAAGCTCATACGCTCTTTTCTTCCAACTTTGATTGGTTGTGGCATTGATTTTGCTCCTTCTGTTGTTTCTTCAAAAATGCAGAAAAAATGCTGTTTTTTGCCGCTTTTTGCGGCCCTTATTACGCACGAAATGAGCCTCGACAGCCGGGGCTCATTTTATTGCGTGGGTCGAACCGATATCGCACGGTCCAATTTGTAACTTTTTGCCGATCATATCGGCGGTGAGCATACACTCTGAGGAAAGACTCGCAGGCCGCCGGCACTAAATGCATTCTGCGAATATACGGCGTTGCCGAAAGGTGGAATGCATTGATCTTCGGAGGCAAGCTCCTCCGATAGAAGCGACTGACGAGTCGTAAGACGAAGTCAGAGCTTAGTACCGCTGCAGGCCGGAGCGGGCAAGAGCCCGGTCTTTCCGAGGAGCTGTATGCTCAGCGACGTAAATGCCGCGGAATTACTGAAGCTCGACTACAGCGCCAACAGCCTCAAGAGCTTCCTTCAGAGCGTTAGCTTCGTCAGGCAGTGCGCCTTCCTTGACTGTTGCAGGAGCGGAGTCTACGAGCTCCTTTGCTTCCTTCAGGCCGAGACCTGTAGCTTCTCTGACAGCCTTGATGACCTTGA
>JAFRFA010000036.1:0-16426 GCA_017434585.1 Mogibacterium sp.
GAGGAGGCCGCCGAGGCAAGAGCCTATGCAGTGCAGCCTCTCAACAAGGGCAAGACCTGGATCGGCTGGATCTCCAGGAACAACGGAGGATACGTAAGCGAATCCTGATACAGGACCGCTGTAGAACTTCAAAAAAGCGACAGACCGCTGCGCAGCGACCATCGCCGTGCAGCGGTTTTGTATTGCCACGATCCTTATGCCCTAGGCACCAAGCAGAGGCTGATCGTATTTGAAGAGCACGTTGTTTATCTCGTATATGTCGTAGTTTCCGGTCTCGATGCAGAAGGATATGATCTTGTCGAACCTGATCGAAGGAGACAGCGCAAGTCCTGCCCTGCCGAGAAGATCTATCGTCTCGTCCATGTTCAGCTCGAGCGCTATGGCAAGAGCCAGCGCCGTCTTCTTTGACGGTGAGTAGTTGATATCGCTTCTGATCTTCGAGAAATGTTTTCTGTCGATGTTGGCTTTCTTATATACTTCAGGATCAGTCATCCCTCTGTGGTCTATAAGCCAGAAGAGGTGCTCCTGGAAGGTCCTGTCCATGTGCCTGAGTCTCTCCTCAAGAGAGCTCTCTGCAGCGTTCATCTTCGGAGCCGTGTCATACAGCACCTGCCCGGACATTTCGCATTCCGTATATGCGGTCTCCGGTACTGCATCTTCTAAAACAGGGCCGGATAAGTCCTCTGCCGGAGCGCGTGTCTCCTTCCTCCGGAAGAGATCCCTGCCTGAGATTCCGGCCGTCTGCCTGTTGTATCGGTATCGCGAGGACTCCTTTACCTCATCCTCTTCGATGAAGGTCTTTATATCCGAAAAGAGCTTGCCGGATACCTCAAAGGACTCCTTGTCGTAGACGACGAGCATGACCTCCATCTCGTTGTCGATAAGGAATCCGCTGATCTCCCTGACAGCGATCTTCAGCGCCTCGTCCTTAGGGAATCCGTAAGTGCCTGTAGCCATCAGCGGGAAGGCGATCGACTCGCAGCCTAGTTCAAGCGCAAGAGCAAGAGCCCCGCGGTAGCACTTTGCCACGGTCTCCCTCTCGCCGTATCCGCCGCCCCTCCACGCAGGCCCGATCGCGTGGATGATGTGCTTCGCCCTGAGATCGAACGCCGGAGTGGCCGCGACATCTCCGGGCTTCATCGGCCCTATGGCCCGTCTTGCCTCGAGCAGTATGTCCCGGCCCGCCGCCGTATATATGGCCTCATCTACACCCGGACCGACTGCGACAGCCGGATTTGCAGTGTTGACTATGGCGTCAGCTTCTACATTTATTATATCGTTGCGTATTATCTGCAGTGCCATTTCTTACCTCCGCATGCAGGCACGCCCGCCGTGGCATGCCTGCTTCTTATGCGACCTTCCTATGCGATTATTCTACACCATCTGCCGTCCTTTTTTTGGTTCTTATTGCCTCGAACTGTAATCCTCCCTTATGGCATCGAGGGAGTCCTCGCATACCACACCTTTTGACCTTACGCCCATGATGGTCTCCGAGACCGCCGAGAAGTTGAGCGCTATCCCGGCACCGTCGTTGTGGAATCTTGCGGCCCTTTTCTCGCTGATGCCTATCCTGCCCGCGACTCCCACGGCATCGATGTTTGCTCCGAGGAATATGAATTCCCAGCCGTATCTCTCCTGCTGCCTTCTGATCATGCGCTTTACTTTTCCGTAATCGTAGATCATGCTGGAGTTCTCCATCCCGTCCGTGGTGATCACGAACACCGTCTTATCCGGTCTGTCCTCTTCTCTTGCATACTTGTGGACATTCCCGATGTGGCGGATGGCCCCGCCTATGGCATCGAGCAGCGCCGTGCTCCCTCTGACGAAGTATGTGTCTTCGTCGAGCTCATCCACCCTGCCGATAGGGACCCTGTCGTGCACGACCTCGGATACGTGATCGAACAGCACAGTTGACCAGATGACATCTCCCTTTTCCTTCCTCTGCTTTTCGAGCATCGAGTTGAAGCCTCCGATCGTGTCGGCCTCGAGCCCTCCCATCGAACCGCTGCGGTCCATGATGAACACTACTTCGATTTTTTTACTTTCTTTTTTATTGTCTTTTTTATCCTTGCTCATTTCTTTCCTCCTTTGTTTACGGTGCGCGGTTTTATCTTTCGTGTGCATATTAGCACCGATAAAAAGAGGAACGGTCGCCCGCCATGCGACAAATCCGGCACGCAAAAAAAGCGCCGAAGCGCTCCTTTTAATATATGCATTTATATATGTCATTCTAGCCCGGCGAAGATCTCTGCCGCGTCTGCGCGTATCACGAGCGTTGCCCTGCCGTCAGCGGGCGTAGGTTCTTTGTTTATTATGATGAGGTCTCTGCCTGTAAAGTAATCTATATATGATGCAGCCGGCTCGACCTGAAGCGATGTACCGGCGATGATGAGACAGTCAGCTCCTGAGATCTCCCTGCAGGCGCCTATGCCCGTGTATTTGTCCGGCACCTCTCCGTAGAGGACGACCCACGGCTTGATGATTCCTCCGCAGCTGTCGCAGCGGGGCACGCCTTCGCTTTGCATGATCTTTTCGAGAGGATATGACTTCTCGCAGTCCACGCAGTAGTTCTCGTGCACGCTGCCGTGCAGCTCGTACACCCTTTTGTTCCCCGCCATCTTATGAAGGCCGTCGATGTTCTGTGTCACTATGCCCCTCAGCTTGTCTTCCTTCTCGAGTTCGTACAGATACCTGTGCACCGCATTCGGCCTTGCCTCCGGATGCACCATGTATCTGCGGTAGAAATCGTAGAACTCCGCAGTATGGAGCGCAAAATACGACGCGCTCAGGATGGTCTCCGGAGGCACTCCGCCGTGATCTGCCGAGTACAGCCCGTCCTCCGACCGGAAGTCCGGTATGCCGCTCGCAGTCGATACGCCCGCTCCTCCGAAGAAGACTATACGCCTCGCGCGTTCAATGACCGCTCCTAATGCTTCAGTCTTTTCATCCATAGGCCGCACCAGGTCTCATTTCTTCTTCGCAAACACATTGAGCCATTTGACGCCGCTTCTTCCCATGGCATCCGTCGTAACTCTGTCTTCAAGTATCCCGCACCCGGCGCTTTCAAGATATCTTTTGAGTTCTTCCCATGTGCAGTTGTTCGTGTATACTCCGTCGCCGTCCCTGCCCGTCTCTATGCCTTCTTTTACCGAAACGAACAGTACTCCTCCCGGCTTAAGATTGCGTTCGAGGTTCCTGAAAAAGCGGGCTTTCTCCTCATCGCTCAGGTGGATGAGCGAGGCGCAGCACCAGATGCCGTCGTACGGCGATGCCGCCTTATACTCAGACATGTCGGCTGCGATGGTCTTTATCTCGAGCCTCTCTTCTGCAAGCTTCAGGAGTTCCTTTGCAGCGTCGAGACCTGCCGCGTCGTGACCCATATCCGAAAATGCCATGACATCGCGGCCGCTGCCGCAGCCCATGTCAATCACCGATGCTTCATTCGGCAGATACGACGCGAATTTTTTTCTGAATACGCTCATGTCCACCCCGACTGTGTTCCAGTAATAGCTGTCGGCATTTCTGTTGTAGTAATCGATCGTGCTTTTGTCCATGTCGCGCTCCTAGCAGTTTCCTGTGTATACGTACTCAAGCTTCTCACGGGCGACGTCCGCGAGCCTGTATATCCGCCTCACATCTGTGGCTCTCCTGTCCGTCATATGGAACTGCGGGAAGAATCTGGATATGTGGAGCGGTATCTCTTTACCGATGGTATCACCTTTAGCTCCGCGAAGGCCGGCTATCCATGAAGTCATCTCCCTCATCTCATCTTCCGAATCGTTCTCTCCCGGGATGATCAGAGTCGTCAGCTCGACATGGCAGATCTTCACGGCTTCTCTGATGAAATCCTTTACCATGCCAAGATCGCCTCCGAGCAGGTCTCTGTAATATGATTCCGTAAAACCCTTCAGGTCTATGTTCATAGCATCGATATGGGGAGCGAGTTCTTCGAGGACGCTGAGTTCTGCCGTCCCGTTCGTCACCATTACATTCAGAAGGCCCTGCCCGTGCACGAGCTTCGCAGTATCTTTGACGTATTCATAGCCGGTCAGGGGCTCATTGTATGTGAAAGCGACTCCGATGTTCCCTTTCGGGACGGCCGCCTTCGCCGTCGCCGCAAGCTCCTCAGGAGATATATACGGGATCCTTCCTGCGAGGCTGAAGGCCTCGTCCGACCATGAGATACTGTTGTTCTGGCAGAACGGGCATCTGAGGTTGCAGCCGTAACTGCCGGCCGAGACTATCATGGAGCCCGGGTGAAAACGGGCAAGGGGTTTCTTTTCGACCGGATCCAGAGCGAGCGAAGTCACCCTGCCGTAGTTTGCAGCCTTTACGATTCCTCCCTCGCAGGTCCTGGCCCCGCAGAAGCCAGTACCTCCCTCAGGTATATAGCAATGTCTGAAACAAACATCACACTTTGCCATCTCAGTAATGCCTAATGACCTCGAATCTCTGCAGGCTGTACTTTTCGGATTTGTGTATGCCCGCCTTCTGTCTTGCTATGTCTATCTGCTGATCTACCGTGTCCACTCCGTCCAGATCAGGCAGCAGAAGCCCTCTCTTTCTGCCGGATGTTACGATCACTCCGTATCTTTTCACATCCAGCATGTCCTTTGAATCTATGTCCTCCGGCTCGCCGAGCACATCTACGCTGATCTCGAGCCACGGCAGCTCATCCGGTCTCACCGGGGAGAACCTCGGGTCCCTTGCGCATGCGCTTATCGCGTTGGCGATTATCTCTTCGGCGAGCGATGTTCTGACCGGGCTTATGGTGCCTATGCATCCCCTGAGAGCTCCGTGTTCGTGTATCGATACGAAGGCTCCGGCTCTTCTGCCGGTGAGTTCCTCCGGCAGTCCGTCCGGAACGAGTATGGTCTTCCGCGCGCTGACATAGGCTTCTACCGACGCATAGGCGAGCCTGACGTACTCATCAGAGTTCGCATGTTTTTCTGTTATCTCCTTCTCGAGTCTGCCCAGCCTCGCATCAAGGAAGCGCCTGTTATCATCCGGTCCCTCAGGATAAAAAGTACATATGCCGTATCCGACGCCTGTAACATCCTGGTGTACGAGCTTTTCAGCCTTTACGGCGAGCCCGTCGAAGGCTCCGGCCATTATCACGAACGATCTGTGGCCGCATTCAGCTGCCCTGTCGCAGAAGCCTTCGTCAAAATCAAAGAGTTCGCCGAAAGCCGCCCTTCCCATGACGTCCATGATGCGCCCATCGTACTCGGGGCCCTCTTTTGCGAAGCCATAAGGGCCGTAGTCCTGAAGCTTATGCGAGAGATCCCCGCTTCCGACAAAGACGACTCTGCGGCCGGTGCTGTCTGCCGCCTTCTGTATGAGCTGCCCAAGCCTGTAATGATCAATAAGAGGCAGACCCGAAAGTCCTATGCGGACTATCTTCCCGTCTTTATACTTATTTCTTATGAACCAGAGCGGCACCATCGTGCCGTGGTCGAGCTCAGTATCCCGCTCGCCCGCTGTGCCCGCCGGAAAATCCTCTGCATCGGCCAGGCGGCATATCTCTTTTACGAGCTCTTCATCGTATCTCTCGTCGAATCTTACTCCCGGCGCTCTGAACGAAGCGAAGTCTCCCCTCGCCCCGCTGCCCGGCGAGATGTGGAAATAATCCGCATACATCACAGAATGCGGGCTCGTTATTACTATCGTCTCCGGACGCAGCTCTGCGATCTCGTCCGCGACCCTCTCATATGCCTTAATGGTATCTGCTACCTGCGCCTCGCTGCCCCTGCCAATCTGAGGGACTATCATCGGCGGATGCGGCACCATGAATCCTGCAGCGACCCCCATCTCTTACCAGACCTCCTCGTATATCTCAAGTATCTCATCATGTGCTAGCTGTCTGAACGCTCCCTCCGAAATGAAGCACGACTCCGCTATCTCCGGCAGAAGATCCCTCTCTTCCTTTCCGAAGCCGAGCTCTCTGAGGGTGGACGGCAGGCCCATCTCTTTTATGAAGTCCGCAAGCGCGTCTATCCCCGCAAGCGCCAGACCGCCCATGTCTTCATATCCGTCCGGATCGAACCCCCACACGTTCTCTGCGAACCTGGCGAACTTATATATACCGTCCCCGTAAATATGCCTGTAATACGCCGGGTGCAGCACAGCAAGTCCTTCGCCGTGGTTGCAGTCGGTGTATGCCGAGAGCTGATGCTCCATGTTGTGGGCCTGGAAGTCCTTTGTCTTTCCGGTCTTGATGATGCGGTTCTCGGCAAGCGATGCTGTCCACATTATGTTGCTCCTGGCCTGCATGTCTTCAGGGTCAGAGACAGCCTTCCTGAAGTCTCTGATGAGTCCTCTCATAAGTCCTTCGGACACATCGTCCGCCGGATTGTCCTCGAGCGGCCAGCTGAAATACGTCTCCATGATGTGCGAGAGGATATCGAAGGTCCCTGCCTTCAGCTGCCTTTCCGGCATCGAAAGCGTATATGCCGGATCCATCAGAGCGAACAGAGGGTTCATCTCAGGATAGTCCCTGTCGCACTTTATCTTTGTCTCTTCGTTGGTCAGCACCGCGCAGCCGTTGACCTCGCTTCCGGTAGCAGGCATGGTCACAACGACGCCGCAGGGGACGATCTCGTGCTTCATCGGAAGCCCCTTCATCCAGAAATCCTCCCAGGCATCGCCATCATAGCAGGTCTGAACGGATATCGCCTTGCAGCAGTCCATGACTGAGCCCCCGCCTATGCCGATGATGAGACCGACATCCATCAGAGACGCGAGTTCGGCTCCCTCTTTCATCCTCTTCAGTGTCGGGTTGGACATGATGCCCGGGAACTCGACTATCATGCGGCCTTCGCCGGCATCTCCGCCTCTGCTGTACCCAAGCGATCCGAGCACGGATATGACATCATCATACGAGCCGTTCTTTTTTACCGATCCGCCACCGTAGCATATCATTATGTTCTTTCCCGGCAGGGCGAACTCTCTCACGAGATCCGCCAGATGCTCTCTGACGCAGCCCTGTCCGAACTTTACTTTTGTCCTGCACTCCCAGCTGAAGTCTTTCATCGGTCTCTCCTTTTTTATCTTTTTCTCATTCTGAGCACGCGGATCTCTGCGATCCCGAAGATGGCCGCCAGCATCAGAAGCACCCACTGCGGCAGCGTTTCTTCATCTCCTGTATCCGGCCCGCCGCGTCCGCCTGCACCGTCATCAAAATGGTGCAAATGAAAAAGAGCAGCATAACCACTGCTGCTCTTGCGATCAGATACGGTAAATCCGCGCAGGTAATATCCCTTTTTTCCGTGATTCCTTTCATAGTCCCCTACCGCCTTATTATCGTCTTCGGTATCAGATCCCTTTTCTTCTTTTTCTCTTCCGGAACATCCTTGAGGATGTCGTCGATCATCTCTCCGAGTTCCTCGTCGCTCTTCGGCTTGTTCCTGCTGTTCGGTGCCGACAGCTCATCGAGATCCTTCAGGTCCTCCATGGTGATGGTCGAAAGCGTCTCCTCGTCCACATCCTCTATGGCGGCTACCCTTGTCGCCTGGTTTGTGATGATCTTTTCGAAGAGATTACGTACTTCCCTGGCATTCGCGAAGTTTTCCCCTTTTTCGGCCTCAAGTTTTATTATCTCTTCCTTTACGGCCTTCTCCGCGTCTTCGTCCAGCTTGTACTGGTATTTTTTGCACTGCAGGTCGAATATCTGCTGCAGCTCATCAACTGTGTAATCCGGAAATTCGAAGAACTTGTTGAATCTCGATTTCAGTCCCGGGTTGCTCTCGATGAATTCCCTCATCAGGTCGGTGTACCCCGCGACTATGACTATGAACTCGTCACGGTGGTCCTCCATGGCCTTGAGGATCGTGTCTATCGCCTCCTGGCCGTAGTTCTCGCCCTCCTGGTTGAGCATGTACGCCTCGTCTATGAAGAGAACGCCGCCCATGGCCTCATCTATCTTCTTTTTTGTTTTGATGGCAGTCTGTCCGACATAGCCCGCTACGAGTCCCGAGCGGTCTGTCTCGACGAGCTGGCCCTCGGACAGTATGCCGATCTCCTTGTACAGCTTGGCGAGTATCCTCGCGACCGTCGTCTTTCCCGTTCCCGGATTCCCGGAGAACACCAGATGGAGCGAAACAGGCGCTGTCTTCATGCCCTTTTCTTCGCGCATCTTCCTGACCTTGGCGAGACTGATCATCTCTTCGACGTCATGCTTGACGGTCTTCAGTCCGATGAGCTCGTTCAGCTCTTCCATGCCGGACTTCTCGGGCTCCTTTGGCTTTTCGGGCTCTTTTTCCGATGCTGATGTCGCCGTCGCCATCGGCTGCTGAGTCTCTGTCACGACCTCGGTCTCGACTTCAGGCACAGCGTTCCTGTTGTACGGCTGCGCCGGTCTGCCGGACGTATCCGCGTGCATCTCGAGCTCGCTGTTGCCCGTGCCGTAGAGGTCATCATATATGCTTCTGAGACCTTTTCTCATGTCTTTCTTCATTCCTTCCTGTGTCTGGTTATTTCCAGTGCTTATTATCTCATTTTTTGCGCCAATAATAAAGAGCCGCTTCAGCGAAAACGGCTCTGTCTTTCAAATCCTCACGCCCGTCTTTTTATGAAGTCTGCGATCGGGTACTCAGTCCCTTCGCCTACGATGACCGCTTCTCTTTTCATGTCAGCTTCCTCCATGCCCTTCGTCTCATTTCCCGGGCAGAGACGTTATGATCTTATATGATGATCCTACATGAACATTTTATCAGAAGATCTGTCGCGGGAGCTTCAGTTTTTCTTTCGGAGGGAAATCCCTGTCGAACGCTTCCACATCCATATCATCCACATAATAGCCCTTCGGCGTCTGATACACTCCGGTCACATCATCAAGATAGCCCGGGATCAGCTCCCTGCAGAGGAAAAACGAGTCATCGGCATCTTCAGGCAGATCATGGTATCTGATCCCGAACTCCCTTGCAAAGCTGAATCCGCTCTTTCCGTAAAAATCTATATTGCCCTCGAAAAGCACGGCTCCGAAGCCCATCTCTGCCGCCTCCACGAGCGAATAGTCGAGCAGTTTTTTCCCGTAGCCTTTACGCTTCAGGTCGTTCACGATACATATAGGGCCCATCGAGAGGACAGGCACATCCTTTCCGTCATCGCCGTTTATGACCGCCCTTTCATCTTCTTTTCTTTCCTGGCGGATCACAAAGTCATTGTTTCCCATTTCTGTCCTCCTCAAAACCGCTCCCCGGCAGTCTCCACAGGTATATGCAGTATACTGCCGACACTATTATAGTCGTCCATACGTAGATCATGTCCCCCATACGACTGTCTGCCGCGACCGTCGAAAAAGCATCGATCAGACTGTGCGCTATGATGCACGGAAGCAGCTTTCCGCTCTTGTAAAAGACCATAGTAAAGACGAACCCGAGTGATATCGCAAAGAACACCTGTATCACCGTTTCTTTAGTTGCCTGTCCCGAAAGCAGATTGACCAGATGTCCCATCCCGAAGGTGGCTGCCGAGATGATGACCGCAGATAGGACACTGTTTGTCTTCAGAAGCGCCCTGAAGAGGAATCCCCTGAAGATCATCTCTTCTATGAAGCCTACGAGCAGCATGGACAGTATCGCGATCACCTGCCCCATGCCTCTGTAATTCAGATTCACTCCTCCCCACAGATTGCCGGTCGCGAGTATCCACATCGGAATGAAATACAGATACTTCCGGGTGTCCTTCGGCCAGCCGTCAAGTCCGGTCTCAGCCTCCAGACGGTTCGCTTTCACGAACGCGAATATGAGTCCGGCAACGATGAGCAGCGCCAGCATCATGACAGGGCTGTCCTCGCCATGTTTCCCTATTACAGGCGTCATTATGGCACAGTACAGTATGATCCACAGCACAGCGAACAGGACCCCGTTCTTTTCATACAGCTCACGCAGTTTTGGCATCTCTCTTATCTTCCTTTCCGTGATGCGATCATCCCGTAGAACACGGAGGTCAGCATGTTCCTGCTCTCCTCCTCGTCATAATCCATCGCATTGTTTGCAAGCAGGCTCGCAAGGCCGTGGGCAGCGCAGAAGAAGGTCCTGAACATCTCCTCTGCCTCAGCGGTATCCACGCCGAGCCCTGCAGCCATTATCCCTATCACTCCTGACAGATCAGGATCGCTTACCAGATCGTCCATGTCCATGCCCCTGAACTTGTCCGTCTGAAAGAGGAAACGGAAGAGATTGCTCTCTTCGTGTCCGAACCTCACATAATTGAGTCCGAGGGCCAGCATCGGATCTTCATCCGTTTCCTTCGGCATGATATATGCTGTATGGAACGCGTCTGCCTTCTCATAGGCGGCATCGCGTATGTCTTCCATCGTTCTGAAGTTATAAAGGACAGGCTGCGTCGAGCACCCCAGCCGGCCGGCTATCATCCTGACATTCAGGTTCTCATGACCGTCCGAGCGCACGATATCGAAAGCGGCATCCTGTACCATCTCTTTAGTCACTTTCACTTTCGGCGGCATATTCTCCTCCTAATTAATATAACGTTTGTTATATAACATATATAATACTTCCTTTCTCAATAGTCAACAGTTTCAAAAAAAAAGGTGTTCACCGATTCAGTAAACACCAGCGCCAACCAATCTATCGTATTTTCTATAGATACAGGTTCATCGAGCTAATATCACCAGTCAGTCTCTCATCAGTGCTGCAGCAGGGCTTCTACCTGGTCTCTCTTTTCGTGGAGAACGCAGCCTCCTATGTGCTCGCCCGAGAGTATGTCTCCGCTCCTGAGGGCTGTGAACAGATCCGACTGCAGTGCCTCTCTCAGCGACGTATCCTTAACATTGATGTCCGAATACGGTGAGAACGGACACGGCTCGGCGCCCCCGTGCGAATTGATATGGAAGAATCCGCGTCCCGCAGCCAGGCAGCCGCCCGAGCTCTTCTCGTCTCCCGGGAAGGATATGTATATCATGTCGGTCCTGCTGCTGCGGAGTTCTTCGATCCTCCCTGCCATGGCCTCGCGGTCATCATCGTCCGGAGCAAGGTGCGATCCTTCATCGTCAACAGGAACGTATTCTATGTAGAACACCGCCTTGCAGCCGCGCTCTCTCATAGTATCGAGGAACTCATCCGAGAGGACTTCCTTCATGTTCTCTTTTGTTACGGTGACGGATATTCCGTAGATGATGCCTTTTTCGCGGAGGCTTTCCATCTTTTCCGTGACGGTATCGTATACGCCCCCGCCTCTTCTGGCGTCCGTCACTTCGCGACCGCCCTCCATGCTTATGACAGGCACGATATTGCGGCATCTGTCGAGCAGATCAAGGTGTTTATCGCTCATGAATGTGCCGTTGGTGAATACCGGAAACAGGATATCCTTCATCTGACCCGCAGTCTCGATCACGTCCCATCTGAGCATAGGCTCGCCGCCGGCAAGCAGTATGAAACTAACGCCCAGTTCTTCGGCTTCTTTGAATATCCTGAGCCACTCTTCTTCTGTCAGCTGCATCGACGGCTCGCAGTCTGTAGTCGCGTCGTTTGCCCTCGAGTAGCAGCCTTCGCAGTGCAGATTGCATACGGATGTTATGCTCGCGATGAGGTACGAAGGCACATGAAGTCCCTGCTTCTCGTTTTTCTCTCTCTTTTTCTCGGCCGCCTTGCACCCCAGCGCGAACTTCGCCAGGAATGCACTCTCGCGCGGATCCTTCAGCGTAGCTTTGAGCGCATCCTTTATCACCTGTTCGACACCGTCCGTCAGGTATTTCTGAAGATCAAATCTCTCGTCCATTTCTACTCCCTTTCTTTTTCAGCTGACCTGCTTCTCAGCCATTCTTCTTTGGTCAGCCTCATGATGTGTTCTGTCCTTATGTCGTCCATCAATTTCCAGTGAATGTCCTTATCCGTGTGATGGTATCTGAATCCGCATTTTTCCTGGACCCGCCTCGATCTGTTGTTGCCGTCCATGTAGCCGCACCACAGCACTTCATAGCCCAGATCCTCAAAAGCCCTGCGGATCACTTCCCTTACAGCCTCCGGGATAAGGCCCTGCCCCCAGAACGGAACGCCTATCCAGTATCCGATCTCGCCTTCTCCTTCCGGAAGATCCAGGTTGCTCTTTTCGCCGGTAGTCAGTCCGATGCAGCCTATCGCCCTGTTGTCCTCTTTAAGGCAGACAGCATAGGTTTCGGGCACCGCAAACACCGTCCTGATGACCTGCAGACTTTCATTGACGTCGGCATGAGCGGGCCATCCCGCCACGGGACCGACCCTTTCATCCTTTGCGTATTCGTACAGCGACTCCGCGTCCGATTCTTCCCACGGACGCAGTATCAGCCTTTCAGTCGTAAGTTCCATCTGGTGTTCCTTTGAAACTCTGTTATGTTACTGCTGCTTTCCGGCCAGCAGCTGCCTCAGGGTATCCTTCAGCAGCTCGATGTCGACTGGTTTTGACAGATGGGCATCCATGCCGGCTTCCAGGCAGGCCCTGACATCCTCTTCGAATGCATTCGCCGTAAGGGCTATGATCGGGATCGCTGACGCATCCGGGCGCTCCAGCTTCCGGATCTCCCTGGTCGCGGTCAGGCCGTCCATCACAGGCATCCTCATATCCATGAGGATGGCATCGAAGTGCCCCTCTTCGCTGTCCTCGAACATAGCCAGCGCGATACGTCCGTTGATCGCCCATTCGGAGCTGATCCCTTCGAATTCGAGCAGGTCTGTCAGTATCTCAGCGTTCATCTCCTGGTCTTCCACGATAAGGACGTGCCGCCCTTCGAGAGTGACTGCTGCATCATCCCTGTTCTCCTCCCCGGAGGCCATCGCATACCCGCTGTCTGTCCTGCCCAGAGTCACGGTGACACGGAAAGTCGTGCCGACTCCCTTCTTGCTTTCGACGCTGATGTCTCCGCCCATCATCTCAACAAGATTCTTTGTGATCGCCATTCCAAGGCCGCTGCCTCCGTAGCGGCTGGTGTTGTCGGTATCCTCCTGGGAGAAGGCTTCGAACAGCTTAGGTATGTAGTCCTCATCCATGCCGATGCCGGTATCCCTCATCGTGAAGCAAAGAGTCGCATGATCGTTATTACATGCGGTCTGTTCGATCCCGAAACTTATCGTTCCCGGCGGGTCGGTGAATTTGACTGAATTTCCGAGTATGTTGATGATGGCCTGCTTCAGCTTGAGGTTGTCCCCGACGTAGCAGTCATCGAAGTCGCCGGTCTTTTCGCAGACGAAGCTGAGTCCCTTCTCCTCGCACTGTCCGCCCGCTATGATGCATATCTGCTCGATCAGCTCAGTGAACAGGAAAGGCTCTTCCTTAAGTTCCATCCGGCCGGATTCGATACGGCTCATGTCGAGGATGTCGTTTACTATCGACAGCAGATGCCCCGCGCTCGCGCCTATCTTGCTAAGCTCTTCCCTCGTGCTCTGTGATATGGTCTCATCCCTCAGAGCAATGTTGTCAAGTCCGATGATCGCGTTTATCGGTGTCCGGATCTCGTGGCTCATCCTGGACAGGAAGCGTGTCTTGGCCAGACTGGCGCTCTGTGCCTCCTGCGCGGATGCGACCGCAAGATTCTTTTCACTCTGATTACGGAGCACCGCCGCAAACACAACTGCTTCAAGTAGTGCAAAAATGATCGAAAGCAGAAGTATTATTTTGAGCGGTTTATAGAAACACCTGGTATCTATGACGGACAGGGATTTCCAGTTGCCTTCTATGGTCTCGGTGAACACGATGTACCTTCGTCCGCCGTATTTCAGTTCGAATTCGCTGCCGCTGCCCTTATACAGACCGTGCGCTATCGCAGCGCCCAGCGTGTCCTTCTCTTCAAGATAGTTCTTGCCAAGCTCTGCGCTTTCCGAGTGAGCGATCACCCGGCCGTTGCTGTCCAGTACGAGGCACATGCTGCCGGGTGTCCTGTGAGCAACCTCCTTTGTGATCTCTTCTATGCGGCTCAGGGTAACATCGAGCGCAACAACGCTGCCTCCGTCGGAGAGCTCCTTTGCCATGGTAGTGAGAACGGTCCCTGTCTGCTCATCAAGGTAGGGACTCACAAAGGTGACATGGTCGACCTCATCGCCGCCGTCAGCTGCCGTCTCCGTATACCACGGACGTTCGGTAGGAACGTAATCATCATCAGGCACCCAGCCTACTCCATCGAGGTACTCTCCGTTTATCCAGCCGTAGATACCGGTATAGTCCATGTCGATGGATACTTTGATGCTGTCCGACTCCGCGGTAAGGTACTCGAGTATCTCCTCATTCGTTCTGCCTTCGTTTATCATCCCATCCACTACATGGGCGGCGAGGACCACGGTATTCTTTCTCACGATAAGGTAGTCATCGAATTCCTTTGCCGACTGCACGGCATTCACCCGTCCCTGCAGATGGATGCTCTCCTTGGTGGACCTGTACAGCTGATAGCAGCCAATGCCCGTGACCGCGATAGTGAGCAGAAAAACCGCCACAAGCGCGGCAACGCTTCTGCTGCCCACACTCCTGTTGATATCTTTTGCCTTTACCCTGTCCTTCATGACGTATTATCCCGGGATCTCTTCGCCGTTCATGTACCTCGCCCTGATATCTTCTTTTGTACCGGCATAGCAGAACCTTTCGACTTTCTGCTCCGGCGAAAGCTTCACTGCAGCATCTGACATGTCTCTGATGACCAGTGCATCGAACACAGCTCCCGGTTCCAGAGAACCCGTGCCTCCGAAAAGAGTTCCGCTCTGTTTTGTCGCCATCCAGAACGCCTCCGGGAATGAGATCGTGCGGTTGCCGTCAGGCTCATAAAAGTTCTTCAGTTTGGACAGCTGGACCGAACGCCCCGCCTGTGTAAAAACACCCGCGTGATGCCCCGCAGAGAGGTCTGTCCCGAGACCGATCCTGATCCCCCTGTCGAGCAGAACTCCCGCAGGCATTATCCCCGCTATGACACTGACCGTCGCATCAGGGCAGTGAGCCGCATAGCAGTCGTATTTCTGCATGATGCGTATGTCGTCTTCCGAAGGGAAAATGAAGTGGCCTCCTATGACAGGTCCGTTGTCCATGAGTCCGGCTCTTTCATATATCCCGGTATCGCATGAGCATTCAGGAAAGAGCAGCCTCGCCTGCTCAGCCTCCCAGAGGGATTCGACAAGATGGGTCTGCATGCCGGTATTATATTTTTTACCGAGCCTCCCGAGTCCGCTGATGAGTTCGCCCGTACACGTAGGTGCGAATCTGGGAGTGAGTATCGGCCGGGTATTTCTGTTGCTGCTGTATTTTTCGAGGAATATCTCCGTTTCGCGGAGTGCTTTTTCAGGTTCTTCGAGAAGATCTTCCGGGGCATTCCGGTCCATGCCTATTTTCCCGGCAAAGCCTTTTATTCCTTTTTTGTCCATCCTCTCTATCAGATAAGACGTAGCTTCAGTGTGCACCGTGCCGTAAACACAGGCATGCATTGTCCCGCAGGCTATCAGGTCATCAACGAAAGCATCATATACCAGTTTCGCGAATTCCGGGTCTGCGTATCCGGCTTCCATCGGGAATGTGATCTGTTCGAGCCAGTCCTCGAGCAGAAGATCCGTCCCGAAGCCCCGGTTCGGATACTGCGGAGCATGCACATGAAGATCGGAAAACGCAGGGATCAGGACATCGCTGCCGTGATCAGTCACGGGAACGCTGCTGTATTCCTCAGGTATCCCGGACCAGATGTCCTTTACTCTGCCGCCTTCCATAGCGATATAGCTGTCGCGGTGCACCGCAAGCTGCTTACGGTCTTCTGAATAAACTATGTCAGCGTGTATTATCTGCATCCATACCCCCCCGAGAAGGCCTTCGCAGCCTTCTGTCACATCACGCCAGGTGGCGTCAAAGTTGCCTGTATACCACGGATCCGCCACCTGCTGTCCCGTCCTTTCAGTAAAGTCCAGCAGCAGGCTGATCTTGTTATCCGGATCACCTCCGGTCATCCGCATTATATTCCGCTTATTGTTGTCATCCATGCAGATGATCATGTCGTACCGGTCATAGTCCTCTTTTGTCATCTGCCGCGCATGGTGGCCGCTGCACGCGATGCCGTGCTCCGCGAGTTTCCTCCTTGCCGGCGGGTAGACGGGATTTCCGATCTCTTCGCGGCTTGTCGCAGCAGAAGCGATTTCAAAGCGGTCTTCCATACCTCTTTTTCGCACCATGTCTTTGAGAACGAATTCCGCCATCGGGCTTCTGCATATATTGTCGTGGCAGACAAAAAGCACCCTTGTTACCATGATACTATGCTCCATTACTGCTCGTCATTTTACTACTCTGTCGGTGAAAATCATTTTACTATAAATCCCGGAACATAAAAAGAGAGCCTGCAGGTTTGATCCCACAGGCTCGTAAGCAGCTTCCGATTTGACAAAGATATTTTTTAGGACCATTAATTGTCTATTCCATCATACTTTTTCAGCAGCATACTGATGAAAGCCTTATACTCATTAGTTATAGCATC
>JAFRFA010000007.1:0-8906 GCA_017434585.1 Mogibacterium sp.
GTCCTTATTACACGTTGATTTGATAATACCACTTTTTGCAAGTAAAAACTCCGGTCAACGCCGGAGTTTTTTGTTTTATGAAAATTATTCTGAACGGTCTTCAGACTAGATGAGTGTTCCCATGTGCTTGAGCGTTCTGCAAAGCTGGCTCACATAGCTCATCTCGTTGTCGTACCAAGCCACTACTCTGACCTCGAAGATGTGCGTTCCGCACTGCTGAGCGAGCGTCTGTGTCGCATCGAAGAGCGAGCCGTAGCTCATTCCGATAACATCGCTTGAAACGATCTCTTCTTCTGTATATCCGTACGACTCGGAAACAGCGTTCTTCATAGCTTCGTTGATTCCTTCAACGGATACTGTATCGGTCATGTCCTTGAGTGTAGCGTCAAGGATAGTGATGGATCCCGATGGAACAGGAACTCTCTGAGCGGAGCCGATCAGTTTGCCGGCGAGTTCAGGAATGACCAGTCCGATGGCCTTTGCAGCACCCGTGCTGTTAGGAACGATGTTGATAGCGCCGGCTCTGGCTCTTCTGAGATCTCCCTTCTTGTGAGGTCCATCGAGGATCATCTGGTCGCCTGTATATGCGTGGATCGTAGTCATGAATCCTGTCCTGAGTTCTCTGTACTCGGCAAGAGCCTTAGCCATTGGAGCGAGGCAGTTTGTCGTGCAGGATGCTCCGGATACGATCTTGTCCTCTTTAGTGAGTGTCTCGTGGTTGGTTCCGTAAACGATGGTCGGCAGGTCGTTGCCCGCAGGTGCCGAGATAAGGACCTTCTTGGCGCCGGCGTCGATATGAGCCTGCGATTTTTCTTTCGAAGTATAGAAGCCGGTGCACTCGAGAACGACGTCGATATCGAGCTCGCCCCATGGGAGCTTGCTTGCGTCTGCCTCAGCATAGACCGGGAATTTCTTTCCGTCTACGATGATGCCGTCTTCAGCCTCTTCTACTACAGCATCGAATCTCTTCTGAACGCTGTCATTTCTGAGAAGATATGCCAGCATATGAGGGCTTGTAAGGTCGTTGATAGCAACGATCTCGATATCCTTCTCTCTGTAGAGCTTTCTGAATGACAGTCTTCCGATACGTCCGAATCCATTGATTGCTACTCTCATTATTGTTCTCCTTCCATGTATTTATAAATACGGTTTATTCTCTTTGATTTACATGCGTTTAGTATATCATCACGCACAGAAATATCAAGCAAAAGCTTCTGAACATATGCTTAAGTGTATGCGCTCACTCGCTGAGATCGCTCCTTATCACCTTGCCTATGTTCCATACGTATGCAGCCTTTTTTGCCGCTTCTTTCCTTTCTTCATCATTTCCGTACTCGAATTCACCTGTCTGCGAACCGCAGTCCATACATGTAACGGTCCAGCACCAGCCGCTTCCGTCATCAAGAAGCCCGGCTCCTCCGCAGTATGGGCATCCCTGAAGTTCGATCTCGTCATATATATCCATTTTGAGTCCTCCCTCTGTCGCTTACCTTGATATAGTGCCTCCGCCCATCACTCTCATCTCACTGTCGTAGAATACCGCGGACTGACCGGGCGCAGGCGCTTTGACTGCCTCCGCGAAGCTTATCCTTGCCTCATCGGCCCCGGTCCTTTCGATGACGGCCGGTGCTGCCGGATGATGATACCTTATCTTTACGAGGGCTTCAACACTGTCTCCGGGCCTGATGTCATCAATGGACATGAAGCATAGTCCCCTGACAGTTATTTCCTTCACACTGACTGAATCTATATCACCGAGTATGACTGCATTGCGCGCGGGATCTATCTCTTTCACATATACCGGGCGGCCCAGTGCGACTCCAAGCCCCTTTCTCTGTCCTACAGTATAGTTTATTATTCCCCTGTGCCTTCCGACGATATTGCCTTCGGTATCCAGAAAATCCCCCGGCGGCGGAAGCTTGCCGCCATAATGCGAACTGATATATTCGGCATAGCCTCCGTCGAGCACAAAGCATATCTCCTGCGAATCACGCTTGCCCGCCACATCGAGTCCGGCCTCTGCCGCGATGAGCCTTACTTCTTCCTTTGCAAGTTCTGCAAGCGGCATGAGGGTGCGCTTCAGCTGATCCTGTGTCAGCATATAGAGCATGTAAGTCTGGTCTTTAGCTGTTTCTGAAGCCTGTCTTACCGTATACCTTCCTTCATTCGTCTTTACGACGCGGGCATAGTGTCCCGTAGCGATGAAATCTGCATTCACCTCATCTGCAAATCCGAGCATGCGTTCCCATTTTACATATCTGTTGCAGGCTACGCATGGATTCGGAGTCAGTCCGTCGATATACGCTTTCATAAACGGCTCTGTGACATGCTCACAGAACTGCGGAAGGCTGTTGATATTGTAGTACGGTATCCCGAGCTGCATGGCGGTCCTGCGGGCATCAGAAATATCACAGCAGCGGCTGTAAGCCCCGCTACCGGCTTCCCACGTTCTGAGCGTGGCGCCTATAACCTGATGTCCTTCTTTTTTCAGGAGATATGCGGCGACTGCACTGTCGACACCTCCCGAAAGGCCGACCACTATCCTGGCCATATCCCATACCTTCCTTCACCGCGTATACAATATGTGTATTGTACTCTAAAACAGCAAATAAATGAACAGCAAAAACGGCGCACCGAAGCGCCGCTTTGTTACTTAGAGTATAGTCTGTTTTTAGAATCCAAGCTGCTTATTGCACCATGTCTGCCATGCGGATACGGTGACAGGTCCGAGACCTCCGTCTACCTCGACTCCGAGGAACTCCTGCATCTTGGATGTTGTTTCTGTTCCCCAGTCGCCGTCAACTTTGGCGCCGACCTTCTTCTGGATCGCGCTGATGGTCTCAGGTCCGAGGCCTCCGTCGATCGTGCATCCCAGAAGGTACTGCGTAGTCGATGTTGTCGCAGGACCCCATCCGCCGTCAATAACAAGTTTATACTTTTCGGCTTCTGCCTTCTTCTCTGTGGCAGCGGCGACCTTTACAGCATCATCTCTAGCGTCCTTTCTGGCCTTTTCCATGGCAGCCTTCTTTGCCTCCGACTTTGCTGCTGCTTCCTTCTCGGCTGCTTTTTCTTCAGCTGCTTTTGCTTCAGCTGCTGAATTTTTGAGTTTATCGAATATACCCATCATCTCACCTCTTTCACGCCTGCCGCACAGGATATGCGGCTCAAAAACCTACATCTATATTTTATTCGCCGGGCCCGTAAAGGTCAACTTTTATCGCTCATTTCTGTCTGATCTGCTGAGCTGCATGATGAAATTGATAGTTATCAGCACAATGAATACTATCCCGATATAGCCCTGGGCCGGATACAGGAATTCGACCAGCTTTTTGAAACCTGTAAGTCCCAGCAGAAAACCTGCCGCGGCGCCGGCAATTATGACGGTGCGCTTTGCTTTGCCCGGTTTGAGTTTTGTGCTGAAACCGTAATATGTGCTTGCTCCGGTAGAATATACAGCGCCGTACAGGACAGCTGCGTATACAGTGTTCAGGGCCGGAGACAGTCTGGCCGAGTATCCTAGCATCGGCAGATCAAGCTGAGCAGAGAAAGCCATGTCGGATAAAAGCGCCCGCAGCAGAAGCAATGTCAGTATACCAAGGCAAAGAGTTCCCGTTACGGCTCCCGCATATGCGTTTTTCCGGTCCTTTGCGTTTACCGCAGAGCTGCCGGCCATCGTTATCATTCCAAGGGTATTGTATGCCATGAACACCAGCGCCGACACAGGCCAGTTCGGAGACATCCTGCCCGGTCTGTATCCTTCAGTCGCTCCGCTCTGAGCAAAATCCGCCCGTATCGTCAGGATAATAGTCAGAACGCTCACGGCGAAAAGCACAGGCACCATCAGCCTGAATATCTTTGATACCCTTTCGAAATCGCCGAGGACGGTGACGATGCACAATAAAGCTATCACAGATCCTCCGATGACCTTGCTTATTCCGAACTGCTGGTTAAGGAGCGAGCCTCCCGCAGCTGTCATGGCGATTATCATCGAATAATAGACAGCTGCAAGCACCCAGCCTATTGCCCCGTCGATCACTTCGTTGTCGAATGGAGAGATCAGTCTGCCTAGGTCTGATGTGCCCTTGCTCCTGGCGATGTATGTGAGCATGCATGCGAGTAGAACAAAACAAAGAGTGCCCGCAGCAGCTCCGAGATAACCTTTACGGCCGAAAACTCCGAAGAACTGCCAGCACTCCCTTCCGGACGCAAAGCCGGCGCCCATTATTACCCCTATGTATAGAGCGGCTATTTCGATCCAGCTGAGCTTCTTCATCCGGGCCCTATGGAGCAGGCGCCAGCAGCTTGAGTCTGGCGATGACAGTATCGAACTGATGAGAATAAGTCAGATCACCGCTGTATCCCGCCACGTCGGTCAGCAGATCGTATGAAGGCTCGCTGCTTCCCTCCGGGAAATCTATAAGAACAGGCGCGGCAAGGCAGAGCATCTTATAAAGATCCTCTTCTGTGAGTTCTCCCGCCGCATCATTCTCCTGCATTGCTTTATAGATACCCTCCGTAGCCGTCCAGTATTCAGCTGACGGATCCTTCCCCGCGTTTGCAAGCTTAAGTCCCTCAGCAAGGTGCGATGCCGAATCCATCACTTCATCCTTGCTGCTCATCAGCTTTTTAAGAGGCGGATTCTCAGAGTCTCCGTCTCCTGAAAAGATGAAATCCATCAGTTTCACCATGGAGTCCTGATATGTATACGTGATCTCGTGCACGGTCCCGTCTGATGCTGTTACCTTGTCGGTCCTATCTTTAGAGTAGTCCGCGCGCGTCGGAACAGCAGCCGCTATATTTGCGGCGAGCCGGTCGGCATCTGATTTCACCACTATCCTCATTTTATGGTCAGCTGCTTCGCTTCCCAGGGACTTCAGCTCATCAGACAGTTCTTCGTCTCTCTTTTTGTCGGTGAGTTCATGGGGATCGCCGTATCGGGTCATGCCCCATCCCGGTATCATAGTTACGAAATCGTCGCTGCACAGATAATTGTGTATGTACTTGTATCCTCCGGCGGCTGCCGTCTCTTCATCGACAGTCGCAGGCGCTTCGAAAGTATAGGCGTATATGCCCGCATTCCTGTCTCCGAGTTTGTCAGGCAGGTGAGCTGCAAGCACGTTTGCTATCGCCCCGCCCCTGCTGTGTCCGGTGAGCCAGTATTTTACCTTGTCTCCCTTTCCGAGGTCCGCTATGCCGTCTATCATTTTATCAACGGCTTTGGCGTACGCGTAGTGTTCTCCGCTGCTGCTGTCACCGTTCACCGTGAAGTTCTGCTTCCATCCCTTGTTTTTGACCGCCATGTCCTGTGACGAGCTCTGCACTGCAACGGCTACGAGAACAGTCCCGTCGTCCAGTGTCTTTTTTCCCCACGTATAATTGAAATCATCCGGATCCGCGCTCGTGAAATCGCTGAAGCCGACTTCGTCGAAACCCATGCTCTTAAGGAATGCTGCTCCGTTCCCGTTTTCGTCTCCGGATACGGCTGATGCGGTCAGCTGCATCGATGCAAGCGCAAGCTCTTCATTATCCTTTTCGGCCTTGTCTTTGAACCAGTCATCCGAATAGTAATAGGTATCGTGTATGATCTTATCGCCCTTGTTGTACGTGGAATACCAGTCCACGTCTCCTGTCGTATATTCATACGAGCTTCCGCACGCGCACAGCAATACTGCAGACAGAAGGACAGCAAGCAGCACGGATACCTTACTCTTCACAGTTCTTTTCATCGGTCGTTCCCCCTCAGATCGGAATATTCCGTGTCACAGTAAATGCATCTGTATCTGCCGTTCTTTCTGTCGGTAAGTCTGAACCTGTGCTCTATGCCCTGCTCAGCCGAGGTTATGCATCTCGGATTGCGGCACTTGATGACATCCGTCAGTGTTTCGGGCAGCTCGAGGTGTATCTTTTCGAGCAGTTTTCCGTCCCTTATCCTGTTGACGGTGATGTTCGGATCCATGTAGCCGAGAGTGTCGCAGTCGATCGGGATGTCTCCGTCTATCTTTATTATGTCCTTCTTTCCGTACTTGGTACTGTCCGCACGCTGGATGATGGCGACAGTGCATTCCGCCTGGTCCAGCTTCAGAAAGCTGTATATCTCAAGTCCCTTGCCGGCTTTGATATGGTCGAGCATGTAGCCCGTGTTTACTCCGTCTATGTTCATCCTGGCCTCCCCGTTATTTGATATCCAGCAGATAAAGTATGAGCGCCATCCTGATGTACTTTCCCATCAGCGCCTGATAGAAATAGCATGCCCGCGGATCATCGTCAACATCCTTAGCGATCTCGTTCACCCTAGGCAGAGGATGCAGTACCGCAAGAGTCTCCTTCGCAGGTCCGAGCATTTTGCGAGTGAGTATGAAGCTGTCCTTGAGTCTTATATAGTCTTCTTCGTTGAAGAATCTTTCTTTCTGTACCCTCGTCATGTACAGGATGTCGAGTTCAGGGATGGCCTCGTCGAGGGACCTGACCTCTTTCCATTCGACTCCCGCCCTGTCCAGAGTCTCCTTGATGTAATCAGGGAGCTCAAGTTCTTGAGGCGAGATCATGACGTATCTTACGCCTTCGTATCTTAGAAGAGCATCTATGAGGGAATGAACGGTGCGGCCGAACTTGAGGTCCCCGCACAGGCCTATAGTGTACCCGCCCAGACGTCCCATCTTTCTGTGTATCGTCATGAGGTCGGTCAGAGTCTGCGTCGGATGGAAATGGCCTCCGTCCCCGGCATTTATGACCGGCACACTGGCATACTGGGCACCCACGTACGGAGCACCCTCCTTAGGGTGTCTCATAGCTATGATATCCGCATAGCAGCTTGCCATCACGATGGTATCCGCAACACTTTCGCCCTTTGATATCGAGCTCGAAGCCGCCTGATCAAAGCCAAGCACATTGCCGCCCAGCTCCATCATCGCCGCGGTGAAAGACAATCTGGTCCTTGTACTCGGTTCAAAGAACAGAGTAGCGAGTTTTTTATGGGCGCATACGTCCTGATACTTGACCGGATCAGCTATTATGTCGTCAGCCGTTTCTATGAGATGATCGATCTCGGCTGCGGACAGATCCGTGATATTGATCAGGTTTTTTGTTTTTTCCATCCCGTTTCTCCTTCCGTTCATTATTTTTTGCTATATCAAGTATAACACGCCGCTGCTTCAGAGCCTTGTATTTTATGCTATAATCTGTGTGGTGCGTTTTGCATCATTCCTTATACGGAGGCACAAACAGATCAAATGGAAAAAAAAGAATTCACCGTCGATGAGCTGAGATCACATCTTGAACAGATGTCTGTGACTTACGACCTGGCTCGGGTCGTTGATCCTATCGAATGCAGGATAATCGAATTGCACGACGACGGAAGTATCAGCATGAACCACAAGTGTTACGGCATCTGGAACGCTGATCAGAAATGTGTCAACTGTTCGAGTTCACTGGCCTGCCGAACAGGGTGCCGTCAGGAGAAGACCGAACAGTTCGACAGCAGGATATTCGACATCCAGTCTGATCCCGTGACCCTGCTTATGCCTGACGGCGAGGCATATTCCGCCGTCATGGAACTGGTCAATATCAGAAAGGAAGGTTCAATAGACGCTTCCGCGAATGACAGAGAAGCCGAGAACCGCGATCACAGCGCGTCTGAATTCATGGCTCTTCACGACCATCTGACCAAGGTGCTCAGCGCCGGCCCGTTCTACGAAAAAGCCCGTGCGCTTCTCGATGATAAGCCGGAGCTTACATGGGTCATGATCAGCGCCGACATAATGAATTTCCGTCTCGTGAATACGATTTTCGGCGTCATGAAAGGCAACGAAGTGCTCGTAACTACAGCTGCAATGCTGGATTCTATCGCCGAAAGATCAGGCGGGATCTGCGGCAGGCTCGGCGGAGACCAGTTCGCTTTGCTGATACCTGAAGCCGGATTCTCCGAAGCTGTACTGCAGGATACCGAAAATGAGCTGTCCGGCTACTTCAGCAGCGGCATTTTCACTTTCCGCGTGCATTTCGGCATTTATCTGATCGAAGATACATCTGTCCCTGTTTCCGTCATGTACGGCCGTGCCAATTCGGCTCTTCGGACCATACGGGAAGATATCTCAAGGGTCACAGCACGCTATGATGACGAGATGATGCGCAAGACCCTTATCGAACAGAAGATCATCAGCGGATTCGAAGACGCCCTCGGCAGCGGCAGATTCCTCATGTACCTCCAGCCTCTTGTGGATGAAGACGGCAGGATCATCGGCGCCGAGGCTCTTGCGAGATGGCGCAGAACAGACGGCAGCATAGTGATGCCGGGTGACTTCATCGGTATCCTTGAGAATGCCGGCCTGATACATCATCTTGACCGACACATCTGGGAGCTCGCCGTAAGGCAGCTCAGGGAATGGCAGGGCAGCAGCCTCGGGAATATCCCGATCTCAGTAAACTTGTCCGCAAAGGACTTCTACAGTATCGACGTATACGATGTGCTGACGGATCTTGTCGAAAGATATGAGGTGGACAGCAGCAGACTCAGGCTTGAGATCACAGAAACAGCTCTGCTCGAAGAGCCTGAAAAAAGCGACATGATAATCTCTGAGCTTCGGGGCAGAGGCTTCATCGTAGAGATAGATGACTTCGGCAAGGGATATTCATCGCTGAGTATGCTCAAGGATATCCGGGCCGACGTTCTGAAGATAGATATGAGCCTTCTGAACGAGATCGAATCCAATCCGCGCAGCCGTATCATACTTGGCTCTGTAATAAACATGGCAGATCTTCTGGGCATGGATGTCATCACAGAAGGGATAGAAACTGTGCAGCAGCACGAAACTCTCATATCGCTGGGCTGCAGACACTTCCAGGGATTCTATTTCTCACCGCCTGTGCCTGTGGCGGAATTCGAAAAGCAATGCCGCAAAGCAGTCTGA
>JAFRFA010000037.1:0-2343 GCA_017434585.1 Mogibacterium sp.
CCGCAAGTGTGATAAGGCAATCGATTATACGGGGGACGCAATCGAAAACTGACGAGGAGTGATGTAGATGACCGAGAGGATCAACAAGCCCTTTACTAACGAGCACTTTGTGGCCTTCCTTAAAAAGATGGTAGGCCATCCTTACTGGTACGGCACCTGCCTGTATCCCTGCACCGAGAGTAGGTTGAAATCCAAGGCGAAGCAGTATCCGGATCATTACGGCTCGTCACGCATGGCGCAGTATCGCCGCGACATCGCAAACAAGGATGTTTCCGCCGACTGTGTGGGCGGCTGCAAGGGCTATGCATGGACCAACGGCGGCATCGGTGTGCTGGAAGCCATCGGCACAGGAAAGAGCTATGCTCGCAAGAACGGCTCCAACGGCTGTCCTGACAAGTCCGCCAACGGCATGTTCGAATATGCCAAGAAAAAGGGTATGGACTGGGGCGTCATCTCCACCATCCCGGAGATCATCGGCCTGGCGGTTCGCAAGGATGGCCATGTGGGTTATTACATCGGTAACGGCGAGGTTATCGAGTGGATGGGCTTCGCTTACGGCTGCAAGAAGACGAAGTTGAAGTCCCGGCCCTGGACACATTGGTACAAGCTGCCGTTCATTGATTACAACGACAGCGCTGCGACAGCGCCAGTCGATGCGCCGACCGACTACGTCCTGGGTACGCGACAGCTCGTAGAGGGTTCCACCGGCACCGATGTGAAGGCCATGCAGGAGCTGTTGATGCAGCTCGGCTACAAGCTGCCAGACTATGGCGCTGACGGTGATTTCGGTGAAGAGACACTGAAAGCGCTGAAGGCATTCCAGCGCGAGCATGGGTTGACAGCAGACGGCAAGTACGGCGAGCAGACACACAAGGCGCTCATTGACGCGGTGGCGGATGACGATGAGGGGAAGAAAGCCGCGTCGCCTGAGACCCCTGCCGCTGAGGAACCCGTTGTAACGACCGGTCCGCAGGTGGAGATCGTTGCTTCGCAGGGTGGCAAGGTCAACGTGCGCGTTGGCAATTCCACCGCCTATGCCAGGATCACCGCTGTGGCCGCCGGGACGCGCTTGCCTTATATTGCCACAGCGGATAACGGCTGGATGGCCGTCGTAGTCGGTGCGCAGATCGGCTGGGTTTCCCCGAAGTATTCCCGCCGGATATGAGGTGAACCATGAGCAACAAACAACTTACCCTTGGGAGCCTGTTTTCAGGCTCCGGGGGTTTTGAACTGGGAGCGGTTCTGGCAGGGATCAAACCGATCTGGAATTCAGATATTGAGCCCTTTGCCATTCGAGTGACCACGAAGCGGTTTCCGGATGTGAAGCATTACGGGGACGTATCCACGCTGAACGGCGCGGAACTGGAACCTGTTGATGTGATCACATTCGGCTCGCCTTGCCAAGATCTCAGTATCGCCGGAAAACGCGCCGGCATCCAGGATGGCGAACGGTCCAATCTGTTCTTCCAGGCCATCCGCATCATCAGGGAAATGAGGGAAGCAACACATGGAGAAAAACCGAGGTACGCCGTCTGGGAGAACGTCCCCGGCGCTTTCACCTCCAACGGAGGCGAGGACTTCAAAGCGGTCCTCGAAGCGATCATCGGCGTCATCGAAGAAAAAGCGCCTTCGGTGCCTTCGCCTGAACAGGGGCGGTGGCCACCCGCCGATCTACTGGTGGGCGACGGATGGAGCGTTGCATACCGAGTACTCGACGCGCAATACTGGGGAGTCCCCCAGCGCAGAAAACGTATCTTTCTTGTCGCAGATTTTGCAGGCGACAGTGCACCCAAGGTTCTATTTGACAGCGAAGGCATGTCGGGGTATTCTCACGAGAGCTTCCGCGCGTGGCAGAGAGCTGCCAGCGGTGCTGAAGCTGGCGCTGGAGAAGCAGGCCGGGGAATCCCGGTGATCAACCCACAGGGAAGCAGCGGCATCACAATCACCGAGGATGTAACGGCCACGCTGATTGCCCAGGATCATGGTCATCATCCCGCTGTACTCGGCGAGCCGTTGAAAGCGGCTGGGTTCCTGACGGAGTCCAGTGCAACAGCTCATACCATTGGATATGAGGAAGAGATGTCGCCTACGCTCAGGGCGGGGAACGTTCCAGGTGCCCTTGCGCTGGAAAAGGAGCCTACTGAGCGGACCCCGTTTGGAATCGGTTCATACAGCAGTGAGGCGTGGAAATCAGAGAATCCAAGGGCTGGGATTTACGAGGCAGAAACCTCCCGGACGTTGGATCAGTCAGGTGGTTCGCCTGTGCCTAACCAAGGCGGCATGGCGATTGTTGAAACCTACGCCATGACGACAGGATACTACACACAGGTGGAGGAAGAGAAG
>JAFRFA010000038.1:0-8421 GCA_017434585.1 Mogibacterium sp.
AGAAAGGTGAGAGCTCACTTCGACGAGCAGTATGAGCTGCACAAAAAAGCATCGCACGAGGGTGCGGCCGCATAGGAAAAAGGGTATACTGTACGCAGAGAAAGGAGGCGGAGCAGATGAATATGGCAACACTGATCGCGGTCATTGTGATCGCCGCGATGCTCTTCTTCGCCGGAAGGTATATCTATAAAGAAAAGAAGAAAGGGACGGCCTGCATAGGCTGCCCGTACGCAGACAGCTGTCAGAAAAAACAGCATATGAAAGACTGCTGCAAATGACAGGGCGCAAAAAAGGCCGCGGCTCCAAGCCGCGGCTCTTCTTTATATATAAGTTTGCTTGTGTTACAATAACTGTGTATGGTCATATTCAAAGTATTGCTCATATTACTCATGTCGGCGCCGGTCATTGGCTTCGCCTGGGTCATGTACCTGCAGGTGCTCTCGTATATAAAAGAGAGGAACCGCGTGGATAAAGAAAGGATGCGCGGCAGATAGGATGAAAGGTCTTTTTATCACTCTCGAGGGCGGCGACGGAGCCGGCAAGTCGACACAGATAAGGAATATAGAAAGGTTCTTTGACGAGAAGGGCCTTGTTGTGATGCATACAAGAGAGCCGGGCGGCACGCCGATAGGCGAGAAGCTCAGAGACATCCTGCTCGACAGGGAAAATTCCGAGATGGACGCTGTAACAGAGATGCTCATATACGCTGCAGCCCGCGCCCAGCACGTCAGAGAACGCGTACTGCCGGCGCTCCGGGACGGAAAGATCGTGATCTGCGACAGGTACACAGATTCATCGATCGCTTATCAGGGATACGGACGCCAGCTCGGAGAGCAGGTGGCCGAGGTCAACAGTAGAGCGACCGGAGATCTTCAGCCCGACATCACTTTCTGGCTCGACATCGATCCGTACATCGGCAGGGAAAGGGCCGGGAACACCGGCGAACTCGACAGGCTCGAGACCGAGAAAATGGACTTTCACAAGAGGGTCAGGGACGGTTACAGAGAACTCATGGAAAAGGAGCCAGGCAGGATAAAGCGCATCGACGCTTCGAAGACGATCGAAGAGATGCGCGATGACATCTACGCCTGCCTCGAAGAGCTCTGCAGGAGCAGGGGCCTATGAGAGAGCTTGCGGAACTCATCGCGAATATAAAGAGCGGACAAAGCAGCGCTCACGCCTACATACTCGAGGGAAGCCCTAAGGCGGCCAGGGACGGATTCGTCAGCGAACTTCTCGCTGGACTCGGCGTGCACGGACTGGATGTAGTGCGCATGGAGATGAGCGGCAAGAACTCATATAAGACGGCCGATGCCGAGGCTTTCAGCGAAAGGCTCGAGATGGGAGCTTACGGCGATCACCTGATCGGACTCATCGACGATGCCGACAGCCTTAGTGAGATCGTTCAGAACAAGCTTCTCAAGACTCTCGAGGAGCCGCGACCGAAGGTTATGATACTGCTCGGAGCCTCGAACAGGGACTCGCTCCTCAGCACCGTCAGGTCGAGGTGCAGCACCATAAGGCTCGCCGATTACGCGGACCTCTCTGATGAAGAGGACGGCCGGGACACAGAAGGACTCGGGAAGGCGGCAGCTCTCATGACGGACAAAGAGGCGGCGTTCTGCGAATTCAGGGACGCTGTCGAGAAGAGCGTCAAAAGCAGGCAGGATGCCCTCGCGCTGCTGGATATGCTCGAAGACATACTCAGGGAACAGATGATGAAAGGAAATGACCCGGCGGCTTCGGCGGAGCGGATCGAGGCCGCTGAAAGAACGCGTATGGACATAGAGAGAGACATGGACAAAAACAAGGCCCTGAAAAGACTCTTTCTCGAGATCGCGGGTTAGAATATGATCCCGGGGACGCAGAGAAAACAAACGGGACAAACAGGAGGAACACAGATAAATGACAGAGATAGTTGGCGTCGGATTCATGAAGTCCGGCAAGACATATTATTTCGATCCGAAGGGAGAACAGTTCGAGCTCGGTGACATGGTCATAGTCGAGACCGCAAGGGGCAAGGAGCTCGGACATATACTCATAGCGAACAGGGACGTGGACGAGTCTGAACTGGTCGCGGAGCTCAAACCGATCGAGCGAAGGGCTTCGGAGAAGGACCTCAAAAGGTATCACGACAATCTCGAAAAGAGAGATGACGCCATGAAGGTCTGCGCCGAAAAGATAGAGAAGCACGGGCTCGACATGAAGCTCATCGACGTTGAGTTCATGATCGACGGCTCCAAGATAGTATTCTATTTCTCGGCGGACGGCAGGGTGGACTTCAGAGAACTCGCAAAGGACCTTGCGGGACATTTCCACAACAGGATCGAACTGCGCCAGATAGGCGTCAGGGACGAGGCGAGGATGCTCGGTGGCATAGGCATCTGCGGGCGGCCGCTGTGCTGCAGCAAATGGCTCAGCGATTTCCATCCGGTATCGATCAAGATGGCCAAGCAGCAGAACCTCTCGCTCAACCCGGCCAAGATATCCGGCACCTGCGGCAGGCTCATGTGCTGCCTCAATTTCGAGGACAAGACATACAAGGAACTCCGGAAGGGCATGCCTAAGGACAACGAAAGGGTAGAGACCCCGGAGGGCCTTGCGAAGGTCGTCAACGTCGACTACTTCAACGGAAAGATCAACACCCGCGCGATCGACAAGGATCCGGAGACGGGCGAAGAGGTATTCGCGCAGGAGATACATTCGTACACAAAAGACGAGATAAAGCGCATCGGAAAGAATGCCAGAAAGCAGCAGGAGGCCGATACATCCGCGGATGAGGACATCAGCAAAATGATGGAGACCGCAGATGCCGAAGAGATCCGCGAACTGCAGGAACTCATGAACGAATTCTGATGGAACGGACTGACGATACTGGTTTTTCGGGCATCAGGGTCATACAGACAGAGAAGTCGGGCTACGGGGTGGATGCCGTTCTGCTCGCCGCGTTTGCTGCGGGCGAGACAGGGGCGTCAGGCATCGCGAAGGGCTCTCGCGTGGCTGATCTGGGCACGGGCCCGGGAGTGGTAGCCTTCGTGCTGCATCATAAGCTCGGCGGTGCAAGGGTGACCGGCTTCGACGTGCAGCCGGATGCCGTCGGCAGGGCGGAACGCGCCTGCGCCATGAACGGCCTTGAGGACTCCGTGGATTTCATCTGCTGCGATGTGGCAGAGATCAGTGAGAGATATCCGTCCCTTATGGGTGCTTTTGACGCGGTCGTCTCGAATCCTCCGTATTTCAGGAGGACGCCGGACGAACCTGGAGCGGCGGATCCGGACGAAAGGTATATAGCAAGGCATGAGACCACTGCAGATTTTTACGGATTCGCCCGGGCGGCGGCTTTTTTCCTCAGGGAAGGAGGGAGCTTCTTTCTGGTGCACAGACCGGACAGGCTCGCCGACATCATATGCGGGATGAGAGCTGCCGGGATCGAGCCGAAGGAGATGCAGCCGGTCGTTCCGTCCGCGGGAAAGAGCGCAAACATCGTTCTGGTGCGCGGAGTAAAGGGAGCGGGCCCCGAACTGAGGATGCTGCCTGAGATCGCGGTCCACGAGGCCGGCGGAGGGTATACCCCGGAGATACTCAAATTCTACGAAAGATAAACTCCTCTGTTCTTGAATACAGAGGTGTTTTTCTATTATAATGATGGTTAGTAAAATGGCTCCCGGACTGAGGAGCCGGGAGAGCACGATAAGGAGAAACAGCAATGATCACAGTAAGTATTAAAGGTGTGCTGATCGGAGTGCTTCTGATCGCTCTGATCGTACTGGTGGTGTTCCTGATCGTTCTGGTATCCAACGTTACGGATACGATCAAGAAGACCAATACGATACTCGACGGAGGCATGGAAGCTGCGGCCGGCGCAAAGGCAAAGGCCGACAATATTTCCGCGTCGGTCAAAGAAGGTGCTGCCAAGGTCGGAAGCGTCGCCCAGATCGGAGTCAGTGCGGGACAGAAGATCGTAGACAGAGTGATCAGATAGCGGATAAGGAGAAGAGACATGGTAATCACAATCAATCAGATCATAGCCTTCTGCCTTGTCGGTGTACTGATCGCTTTCATCGTGGTGCTGGGAATGATGGCCGGCCCTGCGATCGAACTGCTCAAGAAGACCAAGACTCTGGCCGAGACAGGCAATGCGGCTGTCACAGAAACGAAGTCAAAGCTCGAAGAGATCGAAAACAAGGTGCTTGAAGCCGCCAAAGCGGTCATCCGCGATACATCCCCTGTGATAAAGGTGATCGCGTGCGTGGGCATAGGACTGACCCTGTTCAACCTTCTGAAGGGCCTGTTCAAATGGATCACACCGGGCGGCGGATTCCTCGATGCCAGAAGAGAACGCAAAAAAGCCGAAAGGGAGATACAGCTCTCCAGGCAGACCATAAAGAGGATCAACAGGCAGTCGAGGCTCGAGAGAGAAGCATTCGAAAGAGCTGAAGCCGAGAAAAAGAAGATGCAGAAGATCGAAGCCGAGAACGCCAGAAAGGCTGCGATAGCTGCTGCGGCCGAGGCAAGAAAAGAAGCGAAGATCGCCGAGAAGACCGCGATAATAGAAGAAAAGGCGGCTCTCAGGGCTGCAGCCGCGGCTGCGGCGCTCAGCGCAAAGATCTCAAGGACCGAGAAGAGAGCGGCTGCGAAAGCTGCAAAGGCCGAAAAAGTTATCGCTGCAAAGGCGGCGAAAGCTGAAAAGAAGGCTGCCGCAATAGCAGCCAGGGCCGAGAGAGCGCTCGCGATAAGAGCTGCCAGAGCAGAGATGCATGCTATAAAGAAGGCAGCGAAGGCCGAAAAGGCTGCTGCCGTCATGGCTGCAAGGCTCGAAAGAAAGGGCCTGAAGAAAGATGCCAGAAAGCTTAAGAGAGCATTCTGGAAGTGCCGCAAAAAGGCCGATAAGAAGCTCGAAGGGGCTGTGCAGCCTATCGAGGCGGACATCAAGAAGGCGAAGATCAAATGGAGACTCGCTAAGACCGGCGCAGCGGTAGGCACTGCCGTGCTGAAGGTCCAGCTGAAGGCCGCTAAAAAGGCGGTGACCGGCGTGGGCAGCCTCATAAAGAAGTGCCATGAAAAGTGCGTCGAAAGAAGAGCGGCCGAAGAGGCTGCTGAAGCGGTCGCCGATGCGGTTGCCGAGGCGGCATGGGAACTGGAATGAGCCCTGTAAAGCCAAATAAAAAACTACTACTTTTAAGGAGGCCGTGAATGGCTAGGATCCTTGTTAACAACAGCGGTCCTCTCCACGGAGAGGTTGAGATAAGCGGTGCGAAGAATTCAGTGCTGCCGCTTCTTGCCGCGACACTTATGACTGAAGACATCTGCGAGATCGAGGACGTCCCCGATCTCGCAGATGTCAGCGTAATGAAGCAGATGCTCAAAAAATACGGGGCTGAGATCGATGACAGCAAACACGGCATCATCAGAACGAAGACCCCGAAGATCATCTCCTTCGAGGGCGACAGAGACCTCGTCACCGAGATGAGAGCATCTCTTTTTACTATGGGACCGATGCTGGCAAGGTGCGGAAAGATAATCATGCCGATGCCGGGCGGATGCACCATAGGCAAAAGACCTATCGACCTTCACCTGAAGGGCTTCAGGGCTCTCGGAGCAAAGGTGACGGAGGATATCGAAAACGAGACTGTTACGGTCGAGACGGGGCCGGAAGGGCTGACGGGAGATGTGATCTACCTCGACTTTCCGAGCGTCGGCGCGACCGAGAACATACTGATGGCCGCAGCGCTCGCAAAGGGCACTACCATCATAGAGAACGCAGCAAAGGAGCCTGAGATCATCGATCTGGCGAACCTGCTCAATAAGATGGGCGCCAGGATCAAGAGCGCGGGCACCGACATGATCAGGATAGAGGGAGTCGAGTCCCTCTCGAGCTGCATCCATCAGGCCATCCCTGACAGGATAGAGACCGGCACATTCATGCTGGCAGCTGCCATCACGAGGGGCGACGTTCTCATAAAGAATGCTCTTCCTGGACACGTAAGGCCTATCATCGCAAAGCTCAAGGAGTGCAACGTCGACATCGACATCACACCTGAGGGCATATACGTGGATGCGAGGGACAGGGATCTCGTCGCGACGGACATCAAGACGCTGCCGTTCCCGGGCTTCCCGACCGACATACAGTCGCCGTTCATGGCCTTCCTCACGACGGTCAGGGGCAAAAGCGTGGTCAGGGAGACGGTGTTCGAGAACAGGTTCATGCACGTTGTCGAGCTCAACCGCATGGGAGCCGACATACAGATCGAAAACAGAGAGGCCTTGGTGCCGGGCGGCAGAAAGCTGCACGGGGCAAAGGTCAGAGCGACCGACCTGAGGGCCGGCGCCGCCATGGTCCTTGCGGGGCTCGTCGCATCGGGCACGACTGAGATCAGCGAGATATATCACATAGAACGCGGCTACGAGGACTTCGTAGGCAAGTTCAAGGCTCTCGGAGCCGACATCATGAAAATAAGCGACTGACAGGAGAACGGAGGACGACATGCCGGACAAGCAGTACCTTAGACTTCTCGCAGAGAAGTTCCCTAACCGCAGAAGAGTAAGGACAGAGATAATAAACCTCAGAGCCATACTGGCGCTCCCGAAAGCTACTGAATTCTTTCTGAGCGACATCCACGGTGAATTCGACGCGTTCCACTATTTTGTGAGGAGCGGTTCCGGGATGATCCGCATGAGGATAGACGAGGTCTTCGGCGACATTCTCACAGAGAGCGAGCGCGATGATCTGGCATCCCTTATATACAATCCGGAAGCGGAGATGAACCGCAGAGAAAAAAGCGAAGGGGACTTCGACGCGTGGTGCAAGGTCGCCATCAGAAGGCTTCTGGCTATCTGCCGCATCGTTTCCAACAAGTACACAAGATCGAAGGTGAAAAAGCGCCTGCCTGAGCTCTCTTCATACATCATGGACGAGCTGCTCTTCGCGGACGATGTCACCGACAGGCACAAATACTACGATGAGATCATCGACACCCTGATCGAATACGACGCGGCCAGGGAGTTCATAATCGATCTTACCGAGACCATCGCCAACATGACGGTCGACAGGCTGCATATCATAGGCGATATATTCGACAGAGGCCCGAAATCCCATGTCATCATGGATTACCTCATGTCGAACCGCGGAGTGGATATACAGTGGGGCAACCACGACGTGTTGTGGATGGGAGCCGCCTGCGGCAACCGCGCCTGCATCGCGACCATGATCCGCATAAACGTGCGCTACAACAACTTCGACATGCTCGAGGTGGGCTACGGATTCAACCTGAGACCGCTCGCCTCGCTGGCGCAGCATATCTACGGGGACGATCCGTGCGAGTACTTCATGCCGAACGTCCTCGAGACAAACAAATACGATCCGATCCCGCCTGAACTCGCGGCCAAGATGCACAAGATGATCTCGGTCATCCAGTTCAAGATCGAGGGCCAGGAGATAAAAAAGCATCCTGAATTCCGCCTGGATCACAGGAACCTGCTCGAGACCGTGGACTTCGAAAAAGGCACTGTAAAGGTCGAAGGCAAGGAATACCCGATGAGGGACATGAACCTTCCGACCGTAGATCCGAAAGATCCGTACAGGCTCACTCCTGAAGAGGAGGAGGTCATGGTGGCTCTCGAATCATCGATCATCAATTCAGAGAAGCTGCAGAGACACATCAACTACATGTTCTCGCACGGCGCTCTCTACAAGATCATGAACGGCAACCTCTTCTATCACGGCTGCATGATCTTCAACGAGAGGGGCAGCTTCAAGACGGTCGAGATCGACGGCAAGAAATACAAGGGCGCGGCCTACCTCAAAAAGCTCGACCAGATGATCAGAGCGGCGCGCAAGAGACCTGAGGGAAGGGCGCAGGCAGAGGCAGCGGCCATCATGTGGTACCTGTGGCTCTCCGAGGACTCGCCTCTGTTCGGAAAGGACAAGATGACGACCTTCGAGCGCTACTTCATCGAAGACAAGGCGACTCACAAGGAGCACACGGTCCCGTACTACAAGCTTATCGAGAAGGAAGAGACCGCCAACAAGATACTGAAGGAGTTCGGACTCGATCCGGAGATCGGAAGGATCCTGAACGGACATGTTCCTGTAAAGCTGATCAAGGGCGAGACACCTGTAAAGGCAAACGGCAAGCTCTTCATAATCGACGGCGGCATCTCGAAGGCGTATCACAAGACGACGGGCATCGCGGGATATACGGCGATACTCACCTCGAAGCACATGTATCTTGCCGAACACAAGCCTTACGAACCTCTGCGCGAGGACGGCACTCAGGTGTTCCACAGACCGGTGATGCATCTGGTGCACACGGTGCCTGAGAGACTCCTGATCAGAGACACAGACAACGGAGCGGAGCTCCGCGAACAGATCAGGAACCTCGAAAAGCTGTACGACGAGTTCGTAAGCGGCGGCATCAGAGA
>JAFRFA010000008.1:0-30436 GCA_017434585.1 Mogibacterium sp.
ATTCATCGAGACAGTTTATTATCTTCATTCAGATCAGTACCTTTTGGGGGATGAGATCTCCGCTGTCGACGGCCGCTACTCCGAGAAACGACCCGTTCCCGTAGACGCGGTACAGTTCATCATAGCCGGACGGCTCTGTTACGGCGTATCCGCCCTCCCGGGTGGGATTGCCGTTGGTAAATGCAATAATTCTGTTATCGTTAAGTATGATCCTGCCGAGCTCCGCGAGAGTCTCATCCATAGGCATGATGTATCTTTCGGGATCTTCGGATATCTCGTCGATGCCGGCGGAGTTTTCGATGGTGAAAAAGCCCGATCCTGTACGCACGAGGGCAGTCATGACCGCTCCGCAGCCAAGCGTCCTTCCGATGTCATCGCATATGGTCCGTATGTAGGTGCCCTTCGAGCATGTGACATCGAATTCAATCTCTCCGGATCCGAGGTCGAGACGGCTTATGTCATTGCTGAATATCTCGATCTCCCTGGCCTTGAGTTCGAAGTCCTTTCCCTCTCTTGCCAGCTCGTACGCCCGCTTTCCGTCCACTTTCAGCGCGGAATACTTCGGAGGTACCTGCAGCACATGCCCCGTATAGGCCTTAAATGCCTCTCTCACGGCTTTTTCGCACACATCCGCATAAGCGGCTGTTTCGAGCACCTCTCCCGTTATATCGAGAGTATCGGTCACAAGGCCGAGCTTCATCGAAGCGTGGTATGACTTGCGGTCATGCCCGTAGTACTCGATTATCCTTGTCGCTTTTCCCGTACATACAGGCAGAACGCCCGTAGCCATTGGGTCGAGCGTTCCGGTGTGTCCGAGCTTCTTTATATGCAGCCTGTTCCTCAGCTTTGCGCAGACGTCCTGCGATGTCCAGCCGGCAGGCTTGTTTACATTGATGACTCCGTCGATCTTCATCTTGTATGAGCGTTTATCTTTCCTTAGTGTTCACGGTGTCGATAAGGACCGGTATGAGCTTCTCTTCGGCTTCCTCCAGCGGGCAGAAAAAAGTGCATCCGGCAGCGAGGACATGTCCGCCGCCGCCGAAAACCGCGGCGGCCTTCGCCACGTTGGCATACGATCTGCCTCTGAGACTGGCTCTGACGTTGTTCTCGGTCTCCTTGAAAAGACACGCCGCCTCGACTCCGTCGATGCTCATCATCTTCTGTATGATGCCGTCGGCCTCGTCCATAGTGCAGTCGCACTCTTTCAGAAGATCCAGCGTCACCTTTCCTTCCACGAGTTTGCCTTCAGCATAGAACTTCAGATCCTCTATGACCCTGCCTTCCATCCTGATCGCATTCTTCGATCTGCGGTCGTATATCAGGGCTGAGATCACCTTGGAGTTGAAGCCGTCTATCTTGTACAGATGGCCGGCTATCTCGTGCGAGCGGCTCGTCGTGTTGCTGTGCTGGAAATTGCCGGTATCCGTAGTGATCGCCGTGAAGATGGCATTGGCGATGTCGAGCGATATGCCGACTCCCAGCGCCTTCACGATATTGTAAATGATCTCTCCGGTCGCCGCCGACTTCGGCTCTATGCGCGAAAAATCGTAGCGTATGTCCTTTGCCTTCGTCTGATGATGGTCTATGCATCCCTTCAGGCGGCCCCTCTCCCAGGCTTCTTCGCGGCCCGGTATGCGGTTCATGCCGTTGCAGTCGACCATTATCGACAGCTGAACGTCATCGAGCACACTGTCGTCATCGGTAGTGCAGCCGCACTCGAGAAAGTCGAGATTCTTCGGTACCGGCTCGTTTATCATCACATAGGACTTCTTGCCGAGCTCTCTCAGGGCAAGACAAAGAGCAGTGGCTGATCCCAGAGCGTCCCCGTCCATGTTGATGTGCGGAAATATCAGGATGCCGTCAAGGTCCTTCATTATTGTCGCAATGCTTTTGATCGTATCGTTCAAATCAGTCCTCGTTATTGTAAGTGAGCGTATCCAGTATCGAATCTATTCGGCGTCCGTAGTCCTGCGACGAATCGAGTTTGAATATGAGTTCCGGCGTATGTCTCACCATGATATCCCGTGAAAGCTGGCCGCGTATGGCGCCCTTTGCCCTCTCGAAGCCCGCGAGGACCTCGGCGTAGACCTGCTCCCTGTCTTCATCGGCAAGGCAGACAGGCGAAACGTAGACGGTCGCATAGCTGCCGTCGCGTGTCACCTCGGCTCCCGTGATGCTTATTATCCTTGATGTAAGCGCGGGATCCTTGGCTCCGTTGATCAGAAAGCCGCTTACACTCTTTTTGATCTCTTCGCTGAGCCTTCCCTGTCTGTACTTAGCCACGCTTCACCTCTACCATCTCGAAGCATTCGATCACGTCTCCCGGCTTGATGTCGTTGTATTTCTCTATGCCGAGTCCGCACTCATAGCCTGCGGCGACTTCCTTCGCGTCGTCCTTGAATCTCTTGAGCGAGGATATGACTCCCTCGTGGATGACGATACCGTCTCTTACAAGTCTGATCTGGGCGTTTCTCCTGACCTCGCCCTCTGTGACGTAGCATCCCGCAACGATGCCGAGGTTCGGCACCTTGAAGGTCTCTCTGACCTCCGCCTTGCCGAGCACTTCCTCTTTGTACTCCGGATCGAGCATGCCCTTCATGGCATCCTGTATCTCGTTGATGATGTCGTAGATGACCCTGTAGAGCCTGATCTCGACATCGGCATCCTGAGCCTGGTTTGTCACGGCCGTAGTCGGTCTGACGTTGAAGCCGATGATGATCGCGTTCGATGTCTCGGCGAGCGTTACGTCGGATTCGTTGATGGTTCCTACGCCGCTGTGGATGACATTGATCCTGACTTCAGGCGTCTCGAGTTTTTCGAGCGAAGTGATGATGGCTCCGACAGACCCCTGTACGTCGGCCTTGACGATGAGGTTGAGTTCCTTGGCCTCGCCCTCCTGGATCTGGCTGAAGAGCTTGTCGAGCGTCATGCTGGCGTTCTTTGCAAGCACTTCTTCTCTCATCTTGTCTTTTCTGTTCTGGGCGATCTCTCTTGCGGTCTTATCGTCTCTGACAGCGTTGAAGGCATCGCCAGCTGCCGGTACGTCATTGAGACCGAGGATCTCTACGGCAGTCGCAGGGCCGGCCTTTCTTATGGTCTTGCCCTTGTCGTCCGTCATCACCCTGATCTTTCCGGATGTGGTTCCGGCAACGACGCTCTGTCCTGTCTTGAGAGTACCGTTGGATACGAGCAGCGTGGCTACAGGGCCCTTGGCCTTGTCGAGCCTTGCCTCGATTACCGTGCCGAGCGCCAGTCTGTCAGGATTTGCGCGAAGTTCGAGCACGTCAGCCTGCAGCAGTATCATTTCGAGCAGGTCCTTGATGCCTTCGCCCTTCTTGGCCGATACAGGCACCGAGATGACCTCGCCGCCCCAGTCCTCCACGAGCACTCCGTGCTCCATGAGTTCCTGCTTGACCCTGTCAGGATTTGCGCCTGGCTTGTCCATCTTGTTGATCGCTACGATGATAGGAACACCGGCAGCCTTTGCGTGACTGATCGATTCTATCGTCTGAGGCATTACGCCGTCATCAGCAGCTACGACCAGCACCGCTATATCCGTGACCTGAGCTCCTCTCGCGCGCATGGTCGTGAAGGCTTCGTGTCCCGGTGTGTCGAGGAAGACGATCTTCTTTCCGTTGATCTCGACTTCCGAAGCACCGATGTGCTGTGTGATGCCGCCGGACTCCCCGGCAGTGACGTTGGTGTTTCTGATAGCGTCCAGGAGCGAAGTCTTACCGTGGTCTACGTGGCCCATGACCGTGATGATAGGAGGTCTCGGCTTGAGCTCGCTCTCGGAATCCTCGTGCATGTCGATGCCCGGTTCCTCGATCTCAGCGATCTCTTCAGTAACGGCGATCTGAAGTCCGAGGTCCTCCGCGAGCATCTCTACAGCGTCCTTGTCGAGCGTCTGGTTGATGGTAGCCATAACGCCCATCTGCATCATGGCCATGATGATCTTGCTTACGCTGATCTCGGCCTGCTCGGAAAGACCAGCAACAGTGATAGGCACCGTCACCGCGATGGTGCCCTCAGGCAGGAGTTCTTCTACCGTAGGCTCTTCGACCGTCTTTGTCTTGTATTTTTTCTTATGGCGTTCCTGCTTTTCGAGAGTAGTCTCGTCATAGAAATTGTTTCTGCGTCCGCCCGGGCCGTCCTCGCGTCTGTCGAACCTCGACTGGCGGTCTCTGTCGCGGTTGTCGAAGAACTTCTTGCTCTTGCCCTTTCCGGATTTTGATCCGCCCGAAGGAGCGGCTGCAGGCGCTGCTCCGCCCTGGCCTCTCCTCTGCGGTCTGTCATCGCCGGAAGACGGGCCTCTGCGGCCTGCGCCGGAGCCCCTGCTCTGTCTGCGGCTGCCTTCTCCGTCTTTTGCGGCTGCGGCTCTTTTTTCTCTCTGCTGCCGTCTGGCTTCTTCGGCCTTCTTCTTTTCGGTCGCTGCATCAGAGATTTTCTTGAACCTCATCGGCTTGCCGGGAGCGTTTACATACTCCTCTTCAGGCTTTTCTTCAGGCTTCTTCGCCTCAGGCTCCTCTTTATTTTCAGCCTTCGGCTCTTCCTTCTTTTCAGGTTTCTCAGGCTCCTCAGGTTTTTCAGCCGCAGGAATATCAGCCTTTGCCTCTTTGGCAGGCTTTTCGGCCTCAGTTTTCTCAGGTGCCTTTGCGGCAGGTTCTTCCTTTACCGCTTCTTCAGCTTCACTGGCCTTCGGCTCTTCGTCCTTAGGCGGGACCGGTTTTTTCGGAATGACCGGTTTGCCTGCAGGCGGCTTGGCCTTCGGTCCTTCCTTATGTACTACCGGCACGGCTTTGATCTTAGGCTTGCCTCCGGTCTTTCCGTCACCGTCAGAGACGCCCTTCATCATATTGATCGATCTTGCGAGCCTTTCGGCATCAGCGTCCTCGAGGCTGGATCTTGCGGTGCCGACCTCGATGCCGAGTTTCTCGGCATAGCCCTTGAGTTCCTGTAAGCTTATGTCAAGTTCTTTGGTCAGTTCGCTAACTTTCTTTGACATTCATTCCTCCTTAGTTGTTATTGAGTGCTTCGTCAATAACTCTCGATATTTCATCAGCATCCACATTGCGTCTCAGCGCTTTATTGAAAGCTTTGCGCGTTACGGCCATGTCGATACAGTCTTTATCCCTGCACAGGTAGATGCCTCTTCCGTCGGACGGCTTTTGTCCGTCCGCTCTGAGTCCTTCGTTCCATGTGAACCTCATGAGCTCATCCTGAGGCTTTGACTCCCTGCATGCGATGCATCTACGCATCGGCTTCGCTGTCTGATGTCTCCTCAATGGCAGTTACCTCTTCTTCGGCAAAATCCTCATCTGCGCTTTCACCGATGTCTTCGATATCCTCCGAATCCTCGTATTCATCGAAGGCGAATCCCATCTCTTCGAGCTGTTCATGGCTCTTGATGTCGATCTTCCATCCGCTGACTCTTGCAGCCAGTCTGACGTTCTGTCCCTCTCTGCCGATGGCAAGGGAGAGCTGCTGTTCAGGCACGACTGCCGTCGCCGCCTTTTCGTCCTCGTTGATATATACGCCCTCGACGATCGCAGGTCTTAAAACGTTGCTGATTAGAACGGCCGGGTCATCATCCCATACGATGATATCTATCTTCTCGCCGAAGAGCTCATCGGCGATGTTCTGCACCCTGGCGCCGCGGTTTCCTACGCAGGCTCCGACCGGATCTACGTTAGGATCGTTCGAATAGACGGCGATCTTTGTGCGCGAACCCGCCTCGCGGGCTGTTCCTCTTATCTCTACAGTGCCGTCTGCGATCTCCGGGATCTCGAGCTCGAACAGGCCTCTTACAAGACCGGGATGTGACCTCGAAAGCAGGACCTGCGGTCCCTTGTTCTCTTTCTTTACATCCATCACGTAGACCTTGATCCTGTCGCCCGGCTTGAAGGACTCTGTCCTGACCTGTTCGGAAGCAGGCACTCTGCCTTCGGTCCTTCCGAGCGAGATGAGCATGGTTCCGTTGTTGATCCTCTCGACCTTGCCCGTAACGATCTGGCCCTTCTTCTCTATGAATTCGTTGTATGAATTTGTCCTCTCGGCCTCTCTGTTCTTCTGTACGAAGACCTGCTTGGCTCCCTGAGCCGCGATCCTGTTGAAGTCCTTAGGGTCGATCTCGTACTCGACTATATCGCCGAGCTCGTAGCCCTCATATATTTCTTTAGCTTCTTCGAGCGAGATCTGAGTCAGGTCGTCCTCGACCTCCTCTACGACCTCAAGGCCCATGAACACTGTAACGTTGCCCTGTTCCATGTCCACTTCGACCCTTACATTCGATGCTCCGTAATTCTTCCTGTATGCATTCTCGATAGAGTCCTTTATCGCTCCTATGATCTCCTCCTGGGAAAGGTTCTTCTCCTTTTTGAGATCTGCAAATGCATCTAGAAATTCCTTGCTCATTTTCTCCTCCTTCTCGATAGAGAATCTCTTAAAAAACTACTGCCAGATTTATCTTTGATATCTTGCCGGCCGGGATCTTCAGCTCGCCGTCTCCGGTCACGATGGTCACGATGCCGTCTTCCTTTCCGGTGAGCATGCCCGAATGCTCCCTGCTGCCGCATATCTTCTCATATGTTTTGACCTCGACCTGCCTTCCGGCAAAGCGCGTATAGTCCTCATCCCTGATAAGCTCTCTGTCCAGCCCCGGAGAGCAGACCTCCAAATTGTAGCTCCCGTCTATAAAGTCCTCACGGTCGAGGGCTTCGCTCAGGAATCTGTTGGCGTCTTCGCACTCCTCGATGCTGACGTATTCGCTCTCCGCGCCCGCGGGCTTATCGAGGTATACTCTCAGCACACGGCCGGGTCCTTCCTTTTTGTATTCGGTCCTGTAGATATCTAGACCATGCTCAGCCAGGTAAGGCTGCAGCAGTCCGTTCACTTTAGCGCTTATATCGTTCTTTGCCATGGCGCCTCCGTTTTTGGTCATACATAAGCGAAAGAGTGGGAACACCCACTCTTTCGGGAAAGCTTTAACTTACTATGCACTTATACCATTAAACAGCAGTGATTGCAAGTATTTTGTTGGTTTTTGCAGTCCGTGCCTATGCAGCAGGCTGTGCTGCGGGCTGTGCGGCCGGCTGCGCTGCAGGCTGTGCGGCAGCATCTGTATTCTGCTGCGCGGCGTCAGTCTTGTTCTTGTCGTCCGTTTTTTCTTCTTTCTTCTTTACGACTATGACAGGAGGTTCGGTCCCCTTGGTGAAGTAATCGCCGTTCCTGACGATGATATCGTCAGGCATATCGCGGTATTCACCGGTAACAGCCTCATCGACCTGTCCCATTATGTTGCTCCACAGCGCGGCTGCAACAGATGAAGTCGCATCGAGCGGAGTATTGTCGTCGGTACCGATCCACAGAGCCGCCGAATACGAAGGTGTGAATCCGTCGAACCAGATATCCCAGGTATCGTCCGTCGTACCGGTCTTGCCTCCGACCCTGATCCCGTCTATCTTGGCGTCGCCTGCGATACCGTAGGATACGACATCCTGGAGCACATCCGTCATTATGTATGCAACGCCCTCATCGAGGACCCTCGTCTCTTCGGACTTTCCTTCGAGCAGGACCTTGCCCTCGCTGTCGGTCACCTTCGTATAGCATATGCCGCTGTTGCGTACTCCTCCGTTAGGGAAGGTCGCGTATGCAAGAGACATGTCGAGCGGAGTGGCTCCGTATGTCATGGCTCCCAGGCCCAGCGCTGCCAGATTGAGGTCGTTGGTAGGCTGAGATGTGTCGTCTACCACGGTCGAGATGCCGAATTCCTTTGCCTTCTGCATCGAATACTCGAGTCCCACCTGGGCCAGTATCTTGACCGCGCAGGTGTTGAGCGACTTCTGTATGGCAGTCCTGAAGTTATTGTAGCCGGAATATGTCTTGCTGAAGTTCTGCGGCCAGTCTATGCCGTTGACCTTCATTTTCTCATCGCTGACATATGATGATACCGTTATGTAGTCGCCCCAGCCTGTATCCTGCTGTTTGTCATATCCTGTCTTGACATACTGGAATTTCTGTCCGCTCTGCTCGTAATCGAAGCTCCTCTGCAGAGCCGAACCGTAAACGGTCAGCGGCTTGATCGATGAACCCGGCTGGCGCGGGCTTGTCGCCCTGTTGAAGAGCATGTCGCCGTCGGCGAACCTCGTGCCTGCCATCGCCTTGATCTGGCCGGTGCCTATCTCGCTCATCACCATAGCGGCCTCGACGTTCGTGTCATCTCTGATGGCGTCAGGGAAGTTGCTTCCGTCCTTGAACTCCTTCTCTATAACGCTCTGAGCCTGCGTATTAAGAGTCGAGTAGATATTGAGGCCCTTTGTATATACGAGCTTTGAAGCCTGATCTTCAGTCAGGTCGTACTGCGTCATGAGGTCCTTTATAACGGTCTCGATAAGGTAGTCCTTGAACGCCGAGCTGACCCCCTTTGATTCCCTGCCCGGATCCAGTATCTCTGTGACAGGTTTCTTGGCTGCTTCTGCTTCTTCCTTAGTTATGTATCCCTGCTCTGCCATGAGATCGAGCGTCAGATATCTTCTCTTCTGCGAGATATCGTTCGCGTAAAGGCCGTCGGATATCTCCGTTGTCGCCTCTCCCTCCTCGGTGGTCAGAAGAGCGTACACTCCCGGAGCCTGAGGCAGAGCCGCAAGAGCGGCGCACTGCTCAAGGGTCAGGTCCTCGACATTCGTCGAGAAATACTTCTTGGCCGCGGTGTCCACGCCGTAGCACCCGTATCCGAGATATATGGTGTTCAGATATGCCGTCAGTATCTCTTCTTTTGACAGCACCTCTTCGATCTCGCGTGCATAGTACATCTCTATGATCTTACGCTTTATCGATCTTATGCTCTTTTCTTCCGGAAGGAATACGTTGCGAGCCAGCTGCTGCGTGATGGTGCTCGTTCCGCTTATTTCGCCCCCGCCTGTGAATGAATCCCAGATCGCGCCGAAAATACGCCTGAAGTTGAATCCCTTATGTTCCCAGAACGTCTTGTCCTCTACGGCGATGAACGCGTTCTTGAGATTGTCCGGAAGCTGATCGTACTTCGCGATCTCACGGTTCTCATCGTAATAGATATCGCTTATGAGATCTCCCTGGTCATCATAGATGTGGGTGCTGACCTCGAGCGTGTCATATATCTTCTCAGGATGGATCTTAGGAGCGTTCGCTATGGTATATGCCGCGTAGGCGCCTCCCGTGACCCCGCCGATGATGACCAGTGCGAGCAGGACCTTTAATGCTGCAAGGAGATATGCGAGAGCCTTCTGTTTTTTGGTCTTCGGCCGCTTGGTCTTTTTCGGTTTCTTCGCCTTGCTTTTAAGCTTGCTGACCGGAAACTTGAACGCCGCTTTATTTGCGGATGTCTTTCCGGATGTCTTTTTGCTCTTAGTTTTTGCTGTCTCTATCCTGTGAGGCTTCTTTGACTGTACCGAGGTCTGCTTCTTTATCTGCTTGCCCGGATACTTTACGGTCTTCTTCGCCTGCTTCTTTGCAGCCTTTTCCTTTGCGGCTTTTTCGTCTGCGGCCCTTGCTGCGGATTCGGCTCTGGATCTCTGAAGCTTCCTGACAGCCGCGTCAGCCCTGGCCTTCTTTATCTCTTCTTTTTTCTCGTTGAATCTGTCCTTTATTGCGGCGGCAACGGAAGGCTTTGCAGCGGACGCAGCTTCTTCGCGGGCTGCAGCTTCCTGCATCTCCTTTACGATGTCCTTGTTTTCGGAGTCAGCCACGACCTTTCTTTCCATGACTCTGGTCTCGGCCTTTAACTGCCCGGCATCGTATATCCTTGTTGCCGGTTCCGTCTTCCTTGCGGCAGGCGCTTTGGTCTCCGGTTTTTTGTCATACGAAAAAGACAGAGAAGCGCGTTCCTTTGACCGTCCTCTGTAAACAGTAGAATTGCCGCCGTCTCTTACAATACGGCGTTCTCCTTTTTCTTTATGAATGTCTTTTCCGTTTTTGCCGTTATCTGACACCCGTCCACCCCTTGCTCATGCCCGGATTTACGGATCCGCGCATAAAAATAGCTGCGGTTATTTACCGTAGCTATTCTAACACAAAGTGTTGTCGCTTATACAACTTATACCACTATATTTAGATTTAGATTTGTTAAGGTTTCAGATCCCTTTTTCCTTTTTGACCAGCATCCTCATCGAATTGAGTATGCATATGACGGCAACGCCGACATCGGCGAATACCGCGACCCACATGCTGGCGATCCCGAGGGCGCCGAGCACGAGACATGCGAGCTTCACAAGAAGCGCGAATGCGATATTGGCCCTGGATATGTTCACTGTCCTGCGGGCTATCCTCATGACCGCCGGGATGCGCGAAAGATCGTCATCCATTATGACGACATCCGCTGCCTCTATGGCCGCGTCGGATCCGAGCGATCCCATGGCTATGCCTACATCCGCCCTTGACAGTACCGGAGCGTCGTTGATCCCGTCCCCGATGAATGCGAGAGTGCCGCGTTTCTTTTCGCTGCTATTCGAAGCGAGTTCTTCAAGCAGCTCCTCTACCACGCACACCTTGTCCTGAGGCAGCAGTCCGGCTCTGTACTCGCTGATGCCTAGCTCCTTCGCGACCGAAGCCGCGACGGCCTCCGAATCTCCGGTGAGCATCACGAACTTTCTGACGCCCTCTTTGAACATCGCCGCTATAGCGCCGGCTGCGCCCTCCTTCGGCGTATCCGACACTACTATAAGGCCGATGTATTTGCCGTTCTTTGCGACATAGCAGTTTGTGCCCTGCACTATATCGCCGGTGTCAGGCACTTCGATGCCTTCGCTCTCGAGAAAACTGAGGTTTCCTACGGCTACTTTGTCCTTTCCGACCTTTGCCGTGATGCCCTTGCCCGCAGCCGTCTGCACATCGCTTATCCTGCTTTCCGGGAACGGCTTCTCGCACGCCTCGACGATAGCCGTCGCTATAGGATGAGTAGACCCGGATTCGGCTGCAGCAGCGTATCTGATGACATCGGAGCTGTCGCAGCCTTTTGCCGCGATGACCACGGAGACTTTGAAGCTGCCCTCCGTAAGAGTTCCGGTCTTGTCTGACGCCACGGTATGGAGCTTTGACATGAGTTCAAGGTAATTCGAGCCTTTGACGAGCACTCCTGTCGACGAAGCCGCTCCTATGCCTCCGAAGAAAGCGAGAGGAACGGATATTACCAGTGCGCACGGGCAGGATATGACAAGGAAGGTGCATGCCCTGAGGACCCATTTGCCGAACTCCGACGCGAAGTTCCCGCTGATGAGCGGAGGTGCGAAAGCGAGCACCAGCGCCGCGATGACTACCGCCGGCGTATAGTAGCGCGCGAATCTCGTGATGAAATTCTCTGTGACCGATTTTTTGCTCGCGGCGTCCTCAACGAGTTCCAGTATCTTTGCCGCAGTTGAATCGTCGTATTCCTTATCTGCCTTTACTTTCAGCAGAGTGTCGCCGTTGATGCATCCGGAGATGACCTGATCGCCGGACTGCACCGGCCTCGGCATCGATTCTCCCGTGAGAGCCGATGTGTTTATCAGGCCCTCTCCTTCCATGACCGTGCCGTCCGTCGGGATCTTCTCTCCCGGCTTTATGACCAGCACATCTCCGGCTTTTATATCGTCAGGATCGATCACCTCGACAGTCCCGTCCTCAGCCTCCCGGTTCGCATAGTCCGGGGCGATGCTCATCAGATCGGATATGGCGCCTCTCGACTTTCCGACCGCATAGTCCTGAAAGAACTCCCCGATCTGATAGAAGAGCATGACCGCGACGGCTTCTTCGAACTCGCCGCAGCCGAAGGCTCCCACCGTAGCGAGAGTCATCAGGAAACTCTCATCGAAAAGCTGCCTGTTCTTTATGCCGGCAAGGCATTTTTTGATGACATCATGGCCCACCAGAAAGTAAGGCACGAGATATAGCGCGAGAAGCACATAACGGCCCGTTCCCTCTTTCGGGAAAACGCCCATGTGGTCTGCTATGAGCAGCGCAGCGAACATCACAAAGGATATTATGATGCGCCTGAGTTCCTTTTTCTGTCCTTCACTGAATCTTTCCATATCTAGAGAACCACTTTGCAGTCCGGTTCGACTTTTGCAATAACTTTCACTGCTTCATCCACGGCCTTGTCGAAGACCGCATCATCCGCCTCGATCATCATCTTCTGTGTCATGAAGCTGACGGAAGCGTCTGTCACTCCGTCGATCTTCTTTATCGCGTCCTCCATCTTAGCGGCGCAGTTAGCGCAGTCCAGGTTCTCGAGCTTGAATTTCTTTTTCATGGTTTTTCCTCCGCCTTGCATATTGCTATTCTTCGATATGTTCCTTGCCCATCGCGATGATCGTCTTTACGTGGTCGTCATCCAGCGAATAGTATATCGCTTTGCCCTCGCGGCGGCTCTTTATGAGCTTGCCCGACTTCAGCGCCTTGAGCTGGTGCGAAACGGCAGACTGGTTCATGGCGATGTCTTCGCATATCTCCGATACGTTCTTTTCTCCGTCGAAGAGATCATACAGTATCTTTATGCGGGTCGAATCCGCAAACATCTTGAAGAGCTCGGCGAGTTCCAGGAGTTCCTCTTCATCAAGATCCTTGATCATATAATCGTTTTCTGCCATATCTCTGCCTTTCCGAACAAAAAACATATGCCGATACATTCATATGAATATATTAGCATATGTTCATTATAAGTCAAGTATAAAAATCAGATCGATCCGTTCCATACCGGTTCGCCGGTATACTCCTTCGGTTCTTCCTCTCCTCTCAGGACGCGGAGCGCTCCTGCCGCCATCGCCTCGTGCTCCACCTCGCCCGGATAGAAATACACCGGCGCTATGAAGCCGCAGCGTTCTTCTATGCCTCTGCGGATGTCCCCGAATCTCAGAAGTCCTCCGCCGCATATCACCGCGTCCACATCGCCTGAGAGCACCGCCGCCATAGAGCCTATGCTCTTGCAGATATTGTATATCATGGCCTTCCAGACGAGCGAAGCCTTCCGGTCCCCGGCAGCGGCCATATCATGGACCCTGTCCGAGTCAGATGTGCCGAAGTGGCTGACAAAGCCTCCCGATCTGGTGCATGCATCCATAAGATCCTGCGGGTCCTTCTCTCTGAAGTACTCAGCAGCGAGGTATGCGGGAAGAGCCCCTGTGCGCGTCGGTGTGAACGGACCCTCTCCCCAGGCGTTGTTTGTGCCGTCGATCATCCTTCCGTGATCGTGGGCGGACACGGACATGCCGCCGTCTATATGGCAGACTATGAGCCTTGCGTCTTCATATCTCCTTCCGTGCTCTCTGCACCAGAGTCTTGCGGTCCCCTTCAGATTCAGGACATGCAGGCTGGACACCCTGTAAAGGCCGTCTATTCCCGTTATGCGGGCTTCATCGCAGAACTCATCCGTCTTCGGACTGTCCACCATGAAGGCCCTGGCTCCGTACTTCGAAGCGAGCTCCGCTGCCAGAGGCACACCCAGATTGGCCGGGTGTTCCACTCCGGATACGTTGTTCGCGATATCCTCAAGCAGTTTCTCATTTATCTCATACACGCCGCTGCTGACACTGGCCGAACTGCCGCCGCGTCCTACTATCGCGTCGGCACCGGTAAGGTCTATGCCGTTCTCATCGAGGAAATCCATTATCACCTGCTTCCTGAATCCGAACTGATTGCCTACGCTCCCGAACTTCGCAAGCTCCGGCGCGTCATGGAAGACGTTCGTCTCGAACTTCTTCTCATCGTTCTCAAAATAAGCGAGTTTTGTCGATGTCGAGCCGGGATTTATGACGAATATCCTGTATGTCTTGTCCATATGCTTTCCTTGTATCTCCGTGTTTCTTTGCAGGTCCATGCGGTCCCGCTCTTGATTTACGAACAGTTGTTCGCTATCATAATGGCAGGGATGCCTCAGATCATATTCCGGAGGTTTTTTAAATTGAGGCAGGCAGTCGATGTGCTGGCCGTCTTCGATATAGGTGCCCTCTCCCCGAGGCCTCTGCGCTTCAAGGTCGTGGACTCAGGCATCAAGAAGACGGTCAGGGTCACGGACATTAGAAATATCGAATGGGTCGGCGCGGGCGGAATGACCCGCGTCGAATACGATTGCTGCACCGTGAACGAAGGCCGCCGCATATCATATAAGCTGCTCTACTTCTATAACGAATGCCGCTGGGAGATCGAGCGCTGAGGCCCTGCGTCAGATCTGCAGATCGAAGATGCTGATCTGGGCGGATTCAGGCAGTCCGGCAAAGAGGCCGTGCCTTTTGAGGTCCTCGATATTCGTTCCTGAAAGCTTTGTCCTTGATCTCACGTCGTCCAGCGTGCTGAACGCTTTCTCCTTATACGCCTCTGCCAGCGACTCGGCAGCCGTGTCCCCTATCCCGCTGACCGCGTTGAACGGCAGCATGATCTTTCCGTCAACGACAGAGAACCTGCACGCCTCGGCTGTTCCAAGCACAGGCTCTGCGAACTCGTACCCTCTTGAGAGCGCCTCGTACATCACCTCGTAGACCGTGAGCTGCTCCTTCTGTTTGGCAGTAGCGGTATTTCCGAGCTTTTCTATCTCGTCCATCCTGCGCTCGACATCGTGCCAGCTCTTTCCGGTCATCTCGGCGTCGAAATTATCGACCTTCGAAGTGAACCATGCGGCGTAGAACGCCTCAGGGTAGTTCACCTTGAACCACGCCATGCGTATGGACATCATGACATACGCCGCCGCGTGAGCGCGCGGGAACATGTACTTCAGGGTCTCGCACGACCAGATGTACCAGTCAGGCACTCCGTGCTCCTTCATCATATCGAGCTGCTCCTGCGAGAGCTGCCTGTTCTTACGGACTATCTCCATGATCTTGAAGGCGTCTCCGTTCGGAAGGCCCTTGCTGATCAGGAAGTTCATGATATCGTCACGGCAGGATATGACCTCGTCTATAGTTGCAGTTCCGTTTCTCAGAAGATCCTGGGCGTTGTTCGTCCAAACATCGGTGCCGTGCGAGAAGCCCGACATCTTTATGAGAGCCGACACTGTCGTCGGATGTATGTCGTCGAGCATGCCCCGGGTGAAGTTCGTCCCGAACTCAGGGATGGCGTACGTGCCGTGCGTGAACCTGTAGTCCTCATTCTTTATTTTCAGCGCGTCCAGCGAAGTGAATATGCTGAGCGTCTCCCTGTCGTCGAGCGGGATGTTCATCGGATCGATGCCGGTCATGACCTGCAGATGCCGGATGAGCTGCGGTACATCGTGTCCGAGTATATCGAGCTTGAGCAGGTTCTCGTCGATCTTGTGGTAATCGAAATGCGTCGTGATCACATCTGTATCGCGCTTGTTCGCAGGTTTCTGCACCGGACAGAATTCATATATCTCATGGTCGTCCGGTACGACGATGATCCCGCCCGGATGCTGGCCTGTCGTGCGCTTTACGCCCGTGCAGCCCTTTACCAGATAGTCCACGTCGTACTTGTTTGCGCTTATATGGTTGTCCTCTATATAGTGCTTGACGTATCCGTACGCGGTCTTGTCCGCTATCGTGGCAACGGTGCCCGCCTTGTATACGTTCTTTTCGCCGAAGATCTCGCCCACATACCTGTGCGCCGTCGCCTGGTATTCGCCTGCGAAGTTCAGGTCTATATCAGGCTCCTTGTCGCCCTTGAACCCGAGGAATGTGGCGAACGGTATGTTCAGGCCTTCCTTTTTCATGCGGGCGCCGCATTCAGGGCATGACTTCTCAGGCATGTCATAGCCGGTATCGTATTTGTCCGGTTCGTCCGACCACTCGAAGTGTCTGCACTCAGGGCAGATATAGTGAGGAGCAAGAGGATTGACCTCCGTGATGCCCGCCATCGTCGCAGCGAACGATGATCCGACCGATCCTCTCGAACCGACGAGATACCCGTCCTCGTTCGACTTCTTTACCAGCATCTGCGCGGCTATATACATGACCGCGTATCCGTTGCCTATGATAGAGCTCAGCTCCGTCTCGAGCCTGTCTTCAATCTCAGGCGGCAGCGGCTTTCCGTATATCGACCACGCCTTCGAATAGCAGCTTTCTCTCAGGGTGTCTTCGGCGCCCTCGATCTTCGGAGGGAATTTGCCTTCCGGCACCGGTCTCACCTCTTCGACCATCTCCGCTATCCTGTTCGTATTGGTGATGACGATCTCTTCGGCCCTGTCGCCGAGATAAGAGAACTCCGCCATCATCTCGTCCGTCGTCCTGAGGTACAGGGAATCCGACGGCGTGTCCCTGAATCCTATGCCCGCCATGATTATGTTGCGGTAGATCGATGCGTCCTGCGACGGGTAATGTGAGTCCGTCGTCGCCACGGTCATCTTGCCGAGCCTGTCGGCTGCAGCTATGATCCTGAGGTTGTTGGCGATCAGATCGTTCTCGTCTTTTGCGATCCCGTCTTCTATCATGAAGCGGTTGTTGCCAAGCGGCTGTATCTCGAGGTAGTCGTAGTACGAAGCGATGCGGTCGAGCTCTTCGTCGTCAGCTCCTTTTACCACCGCCTGATACACCTCGCCCGCTTCGCAGGCAGAGCCTATTATGAGGCCTTCCCGGTGAGCTTCGAGCACGGAGCGAGGTATCCTCGGTCTCTTGTAGAAATAGTCTATGTGAGACAGGCTCACAAGCTTGTATATGTTTTTCAGGCCTTTCTGGTTCTTCGCCAGGATTATGATGTGATAGGTCCTGTTCTTTTTTATATCTATCGTGCCGTCTTCAGCTGTCGCGTCCTCGTCCGGATAGAGATAGCCCTCGACACCGTAGATTATCTTTATTTCCCTTCCGTTCTTGGCCTGCTTGGCGGCCTCTTTGGCAGCGTCGGGGAAGGCCTGCACGACGCCGTGGTCTGTGATGGCCACAGCCGGCTGTCCCCAGAAAGCGGCCTTTTTTACGATATCCGCGACCTCGTTGAAGCCGTCGTTGTCGCTCATCTTCGTGTGGCAGTGAAGCTCCACCCTGCGTCCGTTCGGGTAAGTGTCCTCCTTGAGCTTCTTTTCGACTTTCTTCAGAGACGAGAACATCATGATATTCTCGTGCTCGTAGGTATCGTATTCCACAGGGCCTCTCACCCTTATCATATCGCCGGAATGCAGGTTCTCGTCGAATTCAGCGAGCTTTTCCTTGGATATGAACGCCTTGAGCGCGAAGGTCCTCGCACCCGAGGCTATGAGTATGGTGATGAGCTCGCGTCCGCTCTTTATAGGCATCGATTCGACGCTGAACACCTCGCCTTCTATCACCGGTCTGGTCTTTGTTCCCACGAGTCCGGCAAGTTCCCCGTAAGGCACCGGCTCATCATTGAAATCCGGTCCCATGAGGACCATCTCGCCTCTTGAGTTCTCGAAGGCAGGCTCATCCTTTTTTCTGCGGCCGCTCCAGCCGCCGCCCTGTCTGCCGCTGTCACCGCCGTCTTCTGTATGGCGCGGGATCTTTATGCCCGAATACGAATAATTGATCCTCACCTTCTCTACGGAAGATATCCTGGAAGCTATCCTTTCTTTCATGATGCGTTCGGTTTTTTTCGGCATCAGAAAATTGAGCTTGGCGTCTATGGTAAGCGCCACGCTCGTCCCCATGCTGGTCTTCGACACCGCGACATTGGTGATCTCGATGTCGATGTCCTGCTTCTTTTTGCCGCTGGCTTCTATAAGCTCATCGGCCGTCAAAATGTCTTCGGATATCTTTATCATTCTGATCGCTCATTCATGATCCTGAACTGATGATCTCAATAAGCCGGTCCACGAGTCTGTCTTCAGGCACCTTTTCTATTATCTCTCCGTGGCTGAAAACAAGTCCTTCGCCTCTGCCTCCCGCGATGCCGTAATCCGCCTCGCGGCTCTCTCCCGGGCCGTTGACCGCGCATCCCATCACGGCGATCTTAAGCGGTCTCATGCCCGCGGCAGCCCTCTTCTGAGCAATGCTCATCAGTCTTTCTTCAGCTTCGTTCGCCAGTCCGATGAGGTCTATCTCAGTCCTTCCGCACGTAGGGCACGACACGACTTCTATGGCCTTTTCTCTCAGGCCGACGGTCTCAAGGATGCGGCGCGCAAAGAGCACTTCCTTCACAGGGTCGGCTGTGAGAGACACCCTCATCGTATCGCCTATGCCTGCAAGGAGCAGCGAGCCTATGCCTATCGCGGACTTGATCTCTCCGCTGCGCGGAGTGCCCGATTCGGTGATCCCTATGTGGATCGCAGCGTCAGTGAGCTCCCTGAGCTTCATGTGGGCATCATAGTTCATCTTTACATTGGAGGATTTTATGGACACGACAAGCCTGTCATATCCGAGATCCTCGATGTAGCTGACCATGCCCGCACCGCTCTCTGCAAGAGCGTCAGACGTGACTCCGCCGTACTTTTTGAGGATATCCTTCTGAAGAGATCCCGAATTGACTCCTACACGGATAGGGATGCCTCTTTCCTTTGCCTTTTCGACTACCGCCTTCACGTTTTCGGCGCTGCCTATGTTGCCCGGATTGATCCTGATCTTGTCTGCTCCGGCTTCGATCGCGGCTATAGCGAGCCTGTGGTCGAAGTGTATATCCGCAACGAGCGGCACCTTTACGAGTTTCTTCGCCCTTCCGAAGGACTCTGCGGCCTCCATGTCCGGGATCGCGCAGCGCACGATCTGGCAGCCCGCGTCCGCGAGCTCATCGATCTGTCTGACCAGGGCTTTTGTGTCCCTGGTATCCGTATTGGTCATCGACTGTATCGATACAGGCGCGCCGCCTCCGATGGCGACATCGCCGCAATATACTTTTACTGACATTTTTCTATTTCCCGAATAAGTTCATCACATCATTGACCGTTATGAGCACGAAGAGCATAAGAAGCACGGCCATGCCCACGACTGTCGCCTTGTATTCCATATCGTCGTTTATCCTGCCTCCCGATATGATCTTGAGCAGGATGAAGAATATCTTGCCTCCGTCGAGTCCCGGTATAGGGAGGAGGTTGAAGAGCGCCAGGTTCAGGCTTACAAGAGCCAGCAGCATCAGATAAGGAGCGACGCCGTAATCCGAAGCCTGATCGACTACCCTTACAAGTCCGACAGGCCCCGCGACATCGTCCTTGTGGAGCTGGCCTGAGAAGAGCATCCTGAATCCCTGCAGCATCGCTTTGTTGAGCTCCCATGTAGCGGCAGGTCCGTGTATGGCGGTCTTGAAGAAGTTATGCGTGACGCCGGCTGTGATACCGAGCATGTACGCCTTTCTCTCTTCGTTGTACTCAGGAGCCACGCTGACGGTATTCCTGCTGTCTCCGCGTTCGTATGTGACCTCGAGAGGAGCGTCGCCTTCTTTATAGCCGTCTATCGCCTTTATGACGTCTTCCCATTCAGGAGTATCCTTGCCGTTTATCGCGACGATCGTATCCCCTGCCTCGAGTCCTGCAGCCGCTGCAGGCGAGCCCTGCGAGACTCCGGAGAGAGTATTGGTGAGAGCTCCCCCTATCCATAAAGCGACGGAGACGGCGATCACTGCGATGATCACGTTCATCGTGACTCCCGCCAGAAGTATCGCTATCTTCTGCGGATATGTCTTGCTGCTGTACGAGGTCGGACTGTCCACGGCCTCCTCTTCGCCTTCCATCATGCAGTACCCGCCCAGCGGAAGAAGCCTCAGGGAGTACTGTGTATCCTTTTTCTGCTTCTTGAATATGAGCGGTCCCATTCCGACCGAAAATTCCTTTATCCTGACGCCGCACCATCTGGCCACGATCATGTGTCCCCACTCGTGAGGAATGACCAGCACCAGCATCATCAAAACAAACAATATAGCTGTTTTCAAATCAGTGTTCTCCTAACAGATATGTAAAGTGTTCTTTACGTTTTTTATACGGACAGTATGCCTGTCATGGCGCATATCGCATAGTACACTACAGGCGCCACGAAGATGACGCTGTCGAATCTGTCCATTATGCCGCCGTGTCCCGGTATGAGATTGCCGTAGTCCTTGATCCCCATCTTGCGCTTGAAGGCAGATGCCGTGAGATCGCCGGCCATGCCTGCCGCTCCTCCGAAGAGTCCGAGCGCAAGGCATACAGGAGCCATCTCTCTCATGAAGATGAAGCCGAAGAGCCATGCGAGCAGCGAGCTTGCGACGAGTCCTCCGACCGCGCCTTCGATGGTCTTTTTAGGGCTGAGATTAGGCGCCATCTTGTGCTTGCCGAAAAAGTAGCCCGTAAAGTATGCGAATATGTCCGAGCCGAATGCCGCTATGATGACTATCCAGATGAACAACCTGTATTCGGTCATGTCGATCAGTATCATGTGATATGTGAAGAACGGTATGTACACGAGGCCGGTCACCGTCGCGGCGGCATCGTAAGGCCCGCGCCTGTCGATCTTCCATCCGTAGATGAGTCCTGCAGCGACTGCGATGAACAGCCATATGCAGATGTACACCATGTTCTCGTAGAAGCGCGGCACAGTGCCGGGCCCTTTGATATCGTAAGGGACTGCCGTCACGAAGAGCAGCACCGTCATGATCATTCCGATCTCTTTCGACGGATGCACGTCTATGTTCTCCCAGCCCTTGTAGAATTCCTGCAGTCCGACGACGGCTATAAGAAGGGCTGCCCCCCAGAGCCACCATCCGCCAAGATACAGGAGTATCAGAAGCGGTGCCATTATAAGTCCGGATAATATTCTTGTTTTCATTTATCTGCCTCCTTGCGGCCGCCGAACCTTCTGTCGCGGTTCGCATAAGCTTCAAGCATTTCCTTGTATTCCTCAGGCGTGAAGTCAGGCCACAGCGTGTCGGTGAACATAAGCTCGCTGTAAGCCGCCTGCCATGTGAGGAAGTTCGACATGCGCTCCTCGCCGCTCGTTCTTATGATGAGATCCGGGTCGGGCACATCAAAGTGAGCGCTGCCCGAGTAAAGATGAGCGGATATGTCATCTTCGGTAAGCTCCGAGGGATCTCTTCCCTCTTCTGCGCACTCCCACGCCAGTTCCTTAACGCTTCTGAGGATCTCGTCGCGTCCTCCGTAATTGAGGGCTATATTGAATACGAGTCCGTCATTGTCCTTCAGCCTGTCGACCATCCTGTTGATGGAATCGACCGATGCCTTTGGCAGCATATCGTACTCTCCGAAGATATTGATATGCACGTTGTTCTCATCGAGCTCCTCGAGTTCGGAATTGACGTACTTGACGATCAGCTTGAAAATGCCGTTCACCTCTTCGGTGCTGCGCTTCCAGTTCTCAGTAGAGAACGCGTATACCGTAAGATACTTCACTCCCAGGTTCGAAGAAGCGATGACTATCTTTTTCATCGACTGCATGCCGGCATTGTGCCCCATAACGCGCGGCACATTATGCGCCTTGGCCCATCTGCCGTTGCCGTCCATAATTATTCCCACATGTGCGGGGAAAGGTCTTTTTTCCATATCTTCACAGCTCTCTGTTCAAACAGTAAGCGTGGCAAAACTGCCACGCTCAGCCTGCTGTATTGTAGTGAGGGCCTATACCTCCATGAGTTCCTTTTCTTTCTCGGCGATGATCTCATCGATATCCTTGATCGCTTTTTCGATCTTCTTCTGAGTCTCTTCGAGCTCGTCCTTGAGATCGTCCTCGGTAAGTTCGCCGTCCTTCTGAGCCTTCTTGAGTTCGTCGTTCATGTCGCGTCTCAGATTTCTTACAGCCACCTTCGCGTCCTCGCCGTAGCCCTTCACGACCTTGGTGAGCTCCTTACGTCTTTCTTCGGTCAGCTGCGGGATGGCAAGCCTTATCACTTTGCCGTCATTTGAAGGAGTGATGCCTACATTGGCTTCGAGAATGGCTCTTTCGATGTCACCGACCGACTTAGGGTCGAACGGCGAGATCATCAGAGTTCTCGGATCCGGTACCGATACGTTGGCAAGAGCCTTCAGCGGTGTCGGCGTACCGTAATAGTCCACCGTGATCTTGTCGAGAAGCGCCGGATTGGCTCTGCCCGCTCTTACTGTGTTGAGATTCTCCTTAAGGTAGCCCTTGGCACCTTCTATTCTCTCCTCGAGTGATTTCTTTGCCATGTTTGCCTCCTATTGAATGAGTGTTCCTACGTTTTCACCGTTTATGACTTTCATGAGATTGCCTTCTTCTGCAAGCGCGAACACGTAGATCTTCGTACCCGTGTCCTTGCACAGCGTGGCAGCCGTCAGGTCCATGACCCTGAGGTCTCTGTCGATGATATCCATGTACGAGAGCTCCGTATATCTTTCCGCATCCGGATCGATGTCAGGATCAGCCGAATATACCGCATCGACGCTCTTTGCAAGAAGCAGCACATCCGCTCCGATCTCAGCAGCTCTGAGTGCAGCAGTGGTATCAGTGGTAAAGAACGGACTTCCCGTGCCGCCTCCGAACACGACTACCTTGCCTTCAGCGAGATAGTCGAGAGCCTTGCGTCTGGCGTAGCCTTCGGCCATATCCCTGATCTCGATCGAGGTCATGAGCTTGGCTTCGCATCCGACCGACAGAAGCGCATCCTGAAGAGCGAGTCCGTTCATGACCGTAGCCAGCATGCCCATGTAGTCGGCCGTCGGCTTGTCGATATTGCCGCCGGTGCGGCCCCGGAAGAAGTTGCCCCCTCCGACCACGACTCCGACCTCTACTCCGATGTCGCGGATCTCTTTGATCTGCTTTGCGACCTTTTCAAGCTGATCTCCGTTGACGCCGAATCTGTCCTCGCCCGCAAGCGCTTCACCGCTTACTTTTATCAGTACTCTTTTGTACTTTACAGACATAGTTTTTCTACCTTTTCTCCGTTATCAGTCTTACCTGCTAATAATAGCATATATTATGCTTTTTTGTCGTCGTCCTTTTTCTCTATCTTCCGGATCTCCTTGGTGCGGATCTCCTCGCAGAGAGCGGATACGAATTCGGACAGAGGCTTGACGCCCTCGTCGCCGAGATATCTCGAGCGGACAGAGACATTGCCGTCCTCAGCCTCCTTGGCTCCGAGCACCAGCATGTAAGGCACCTTCTCCATCTGAGCCTTGCGCACCTTGTATCCGATACGCTCGCTGCTGTCGTCGACAGTGACGTCCACGCCGTTCCTGCGAAGCTCTTTGCGGACCTCTTCTGCGTAATCAGCGACCTTGTCGGAGATAGGCAGTATCCTTACCTGCTCAGGGCAGAGCCATGTAGGCAGATTGCCCGCATACTTCTCTATCATCCAGGCCAGAGTACGCTCATAGCATCCTATCGATGTGCGGTGGATGATATACGGACGCTTCTTCTGGCCGTCCCTGTCGATGTAGTACATGTCATAGCGCTCCGAGAGGAACATGTCGAGCTGGATCGTGATCATCGTATCCTCTTTGCCGTACACGTTCTTCGCCTGTATGTCGAGCTTAGGCCCGTAGAACGCGGCCTCGCCTTCGGCCTCAGTGTAGTCGATGCCGATCTCGTCAAGTATCTCTCTCATGAGTCCCTGGACTCTCTCCCAGGATTCGGCGTCGCCGAGGTAGTCCTCGGCCTTCTCAGGATCCCATTTCGAGAAGCGGTATGTTACATCCTCTTCAAGACCGAGGGTCGTCAGGCAGTATCTCGCCAGGTCGACGCAGCCCTTGAACTCATCCTTGATCTGCTCCGGCGTGCACACGAGGTGGCCTTCCGAGATCGTGAACTGGCGCACTCTTGTGAGTCCGTGCATCTCGCCGGCCTGCTCGTTCCTGAACAGCGTCGAGGTCTCGCCCATCCTGTACGGCAGGTCGCGGTAGCTCTTCTGACGCGCCTTGTACACGTAGTACTGGAACGGGCATGTCATCGGACGCAGTGCCATGACATCGGCGTCTGAGTCGTTCTCGATGAGGTTCAGGTCTTCTACACCGTGGATCTCGTGCGAACGGTCCTCGGATGCCATGATCTCATCCATGCTGTCGTAGCCGAGCAGGAACATACCGTCCTTGTAGTGATACCAGTGGTCGGAGATCTTGTACAGAGTGGACTTGGCCATCAGCGGCGTCCTTGTGCGGACATAGCCCCATTCGTACTCCTCGAGGTCCTCTATCCATCTCTGCATCTTCTGTATGATCTTTGTGCCCTTAGGCATGAAGAGCGGGAGGCCCTGGCCGATGACATCGACTGTAGTGAAGATATCCATCTCGCGTCCGAGCCTGTTGTGGTCGCGGTTCTTGATGTCCGCGAGGTACTCGAGGTACTCGTTGAGATCATCCTTCTTTGTGAACGCGGTGCCGTAGATACGCGTGAGCATCTTGTTGTGCTCATCGCCTCTCCAGTATGCGCCCGAGCTCGATGTGAGGGCGAAGGCCTTGATCGGCCTCGTGCTCATGATGTGAGGCCCGGCGCAGAGCTCTACGAAATCTCCCTGCTTGTAGAACGAGATAGCCTCATCCTCAGGAAGGTCCTCGATGAGCTCGACCTTGTATGGCTCGTCCTTCTCTTTGTACATCTTTATGGCTTCTTCTCTCGGAAGCTCGAAATACTCGAGCCTGTCGCCCTTCTTGATGATCTTCTTCATCTCGGCCTCGATCTTATCGAGGTCCTCTCTTGTCAGAGGCGGCATATCGAAGTCGTAATAGAATCCGTTGTCGATCGACGGTCCTATAGCGAGCTTCGCGTCCGGATAGAGGTTCTTGACAGCCTCTGCAAGAACGTGCGAGCAGGTATGCCTGTAGGCGCGCTTGCCCTCATCCGAATCGAATGTGAGTATGTTGAGCTCGCAGTCCCTGTCTACCATGGTCCTGAGATCGACAGCCTTTCCGTCTATCTCGGCCATGCAGGCCGCCCTTGCAAGCCCGTCGCTTATATCCCTCGCGATGTCGTACGCCGACATCGGCTGCGGATATTCCTTTTTGCTTCCGTCTTTAAGTGTTACTAGCAATTTCTTTTCCTCCTTCTTTCTCTTGCCTCCGCCATACGGGAGCGGGGCCGCTTCCCGGAAGGGCCAAAAAATAAAGTCCCCTCCGACATGTTGTCAGAAGGGACGCATACTCCGTTATGCATGAGTATCCGTGGTTCCACCCATCTTCCGGCAGATCCGTCTGCCGGCACTCATTCAGGCTTTTGACGCGGCCAGGGCGGGCATGATTGGTGCCACTCGGAGGTGGTTTTCAGAACACCGGGACCTGGGATGATTCCAGCTGCCATCCCTCTCTGGAAGGACCCGTTGGTGAGCTTACTGTCCTCGTCATCGTTTTATTTACCAAAGAATCCTAACATTTTGATTTTTCACTGTCAAGATGATTCTCAGTCCTCATTTTCAGTCCTCATCAGGCAGGTTCGAGGCTATGGATCTTCTGACCATCGCCGTGATCTTTCCGGCGCTGCCCGCATCCGGACTGATCGGCCTGCAGAATGTGATCCTGAGCTTTTTCTTCTCTCCGGTCTCCGGATCTTTCGTTTCCGGTCTCTCCATGTCATAGCTCCATACATCGAGTCCGCCGTCTATTGCCACAGGAACGATGCTCACACCTGAATCTATCGCCATCTGAGCGGCCCCATCTTTGAATTCTCCGAGTCTCCCGTTTCTGGTCCTGGTGCCCTCCGGATGGATCAGAAAACTGTTTCCTTCGCGGATATAGTCTATGGATCGTCTGAACGAGTCCATGGTATTGCCGTCCCTGTCTACCGGGATGCCGCCGAGTACAGTCATCCTGAACGCCGATTCCGGATCATCGAGGTGTTCTGCCTTTGCCATGCAGCCGATACTGTCAAGAGGCGGGCATTTGTCTCCGAGAGCGAGCCACACCCAGAGCCCGTCAGCGTGCGTCTGATGATTAGGACAGAATATATAGGATTCTCCCTTTTCGATGTTTTCGAGTCCGCGAACTTCAAAGTCCAGCTCGCTGCGGTATTTGTCAAGATAGCTTTCGAAAGCCTTCCTGTGTTCTTCAGTGCGCGGCGCCGGGAACTCGAATGCGTCGAAGCTCTCCTCCTGCTGTTTCTTCCTTTCCTCCAGCATCTGCTGAAAGAAAGGATCCCCGATGTAGTCCGCTATCTCCCTGGTGTTCGGAAGCACGCGCATATAGCTGCCTATGAACACTCCGAACTCGTTCTCTATCTCGTTGCATATCTCGAGCATCGCAAGAGAATCCAGTCCCAGATCGTTCGTAAGATCCTCGGAGCCTTCGGGAGCCTTCTCCAGCCCGGCAACACGGGCCACGATGGAGTTGACCCTGTCGAGCACGGAGTCTCCCGCTGCTGCGGTCTCTCCGGCAGGAGCAGCACTGATGCTTACCGTTTCTTCAGGGATCTCTCCGGACATTATCATCTCCCTGAGCTTCACTCTTTTGATCTTTCCTATCGATGTCCTCGGAAGCTCCTTTATGAAATGTATGCCTTCTACAGGATAGAGCGCTGCTTCGGTCCGCTGCCAGCTGCGTATATCTCCCGATATGGAAGCCTGCTTTTCTGCGCTGAGGTCTCCCGCGATGAATATGTGTATCCTGTCGTATCCGCTGTCTTTGTCCGTCACCCCCACAACAGAGTAAGGTATCTCAAGTCCCATGAGCGGCATCAGCATAATTTCGATGTCATCCGGCGAGACCTTCTTTCCGCTCTCCAGCATGATGCTGTCCTTCGACCTGCCCGAGATATGCAGATATCCTCTTTCGTCGATATATCCGTTGTCGCCGGTCCTGAACCATTCCCCGTCGAAGGCCTCCGCGGTCTTTTCGGGATCATTGTAATATCCCCTCATGATGTACCGGGAATTCACATATATCTCTCCGATGCCGTCAGCATCAGGCATGTTTATCTTTATCCTTACATTCGGATCGCGGTCCGCGCGCCCGACGCAGTCATAGCAGTCGTTGATGCCGCTGTCTGTCTGGGCTATAGGCACGCCGCATTCAGTCGAAGAGTAATTGACCACGAAGTTGAAGCCCAGGTCCAGTATGCCCTTTGCCAGATCAGGCGGGCACGGTCCTCCGCCCGAGTATATGTTCCTCATGTTTTTTCCCAGCAGTGAACGGCGGAACGGCTCCATGAGTTTTCTGCCGGTAGCGCGGTCCCCGTTTTTTTCGCGTGCGTCGCAGCTCTTTTGCTTGAGTTCCAGATAAAGCTCGTATTTACCCTGCTTCCTGAGTTCCTCCTCCAGCCGGTTTATGAACATTGCGAGTACCTTAGGTACCATCGAAAGCGTCTTCGGCTCAAAGATGCTGACCATCTTTACCAGAGAGACAGAATCCAGTTTCTCCACCGTGGCGGCTGTAAATCCGTCCTGCAGAACGGACATCGATGCAGCCAGGCCTGAGATATGGTTCATCGGGAACACGAGTATGCTAGGGATGTCTGCGTCTCCTTCTTCGAGCGCGGCATCCTTAAGAGTGCTCTTATGCGACAGCAGGATCGCTTCGTATGTTATCTCCACAGGCTTCATCCGCGATGTGGTCCCGGACGAGAAGATTATCGCAAGGATCTCAGAAGTCGGACAGGATTCCGCATGAGGCTTTTCAGCTTCGCGTATAAGAGCCATATCGCTCCTGAGTCCGAACGTGCTGAAAACAGGCACGTCAGTTACTCCGTCCAGAGCAGGAATGAGCTTCCTGTCGGCAAATACGGCGCTTACCTCAGTACATCCGGTCTGGTATATCAGTTCCTCCTTCGGGATTCCCGGATCGCCGAACACGACAGTCAGATGGTTCACTGAAAGAACGGCAAAACTCAGAAGAGCATCCGCTGTATACGGCGTCAGCAGATATACCCTGTCACCGTCCCTGAGCCCGTATCTTTCCTTGGTATCCCTGAACTTCTCTGCGAGTCTCAGGAATTTCGACCATTTGATGTTCTGTATCCTGCCGTTAGTCATAAGGCAGCGGATCATATACTTTTCGGGCCTGTCCGATGCCGCACCGAGCACTTTCTCCCTGTATTCCTCAAAGCTGTTTTTTATTTCCAAATCCGAAGTCCTCCTTTGCTGAAGCCTCCTGCCCGGGTCCATACTGCGATCCATGTAAGGAACTGTCCGATCGTATATGCGGCCCATATCCATCTTACAGGAAGAAGAAGAGCTATGATCAACGCTGCCGCGAGCGGAAGTGCGAGGTCGTTCATTATGCATATCGCATAGGACGCCTGGATGTTCCTGACGCACTGACAGCTGTTCTTTATGATGTAGTTGAGAGTATTGAATATTATGCTGAGTGAAAAAAGCCTGAGTCCGAATACCGCCGTATCGCTGACAAGAGCCGTATCCGGCCTGAACATCAGCACAAGCAGAGGCGCTGCCGCGATGCTGATGACTGCTATCGCTGAGTCCAGTTTGACCGAAAGCTTCGTGATCTGCGATATGAACGCCCTGAACTTTTCTTTGCTGCCCATTCCGTAGTAGAAGCTGCATATCATGGTGGTCGTGCTGCCGAACCCTGACGGAACTGCCCCGGTCACCAGATTGTAAGAAGATATGATGGAATTCGCAGCTACATACATTTCCCCGCCCAGAGACGCCAGTATGCGGTTGATCGCATAGCTGAGGATCACCTGACACATCTTATAGGTAAGATAGAGCATGCCGAAACGGAATATGTCCTTCATTATTGCGCCTGATACCGCGCTGAAAGATACTCTGTATCTGCTCATTCGGAAGAAACAGAGATAATTGTAAGCCAGCGTGATCCAGTAGCTCAGGGTAGTCGCCATCGCCATGCCGAACATGCCGCCGTGCAGCACGGTAACATTTATGAGATCAAATGCCACGTCCAGCACTATCAGGAGCAGAGCTCCTCTGAGCAGTTGTGTCCTTCCGCCGTCGAGCTGCATGAAGACCGGTACGCTTAGCATGATCACGATAGCAGGGAAAGCGAAACACAGCCCCTTCAGATAGTCCGCCGTCATCGCCGTAACGGCAGCACTCCTGGCTCCCAGGAACACCGCTGCCTGTTCCGGAAACAGCAGCATCACAAGCAGCAGCAACGCTGAGCCCATCACGCCGCCCGCAAGTGCGGTAGACAGTATCCGGTTCAGCGTCTCAGTCTCTCCCTTGCCGGAGCTCTCCCCCGCCAGCACTTGCACTCCGTTTCCTATCATTCCGCCGAAAGCCGTGATCAGAAGAATTACGGGATTAGTAAAGCCGTACGAAGCCAGCGCGTCACCTTTGAGGAAAAGGCTGATTATGACGCTGTCAATAAACATCGCGATGACGCTTATCAGCATCGTGACTATCTGTACGGTCAATACTTTATTAACTGAAGGTTCTTTTATTTCTCTTTTCTCAACCAAGTCTCTTTTATCCGTTACGGTCTGATCTCAATGATCTCTTCGGATGCTACGGCGTTCGCAACGAGCGTGTCGACATCGAGAGCGGATTCGGACTTTTCTATCCTTTCCGGTTTAGGCTTTGTTACCGGATGCTTCGGCAGGAACACCGTGCAGCAGTCCTCGTAAGGCTGGATCGAGATGTCGTAGGTCCCGATCTCGCGCGCTTTGTCCATGATATCCACCTTATCCATGGCGATCAGCGGTCTCATGACAGGCATCGTGACGACGCTGTCTGTTACCACGAGAGCCTCCGCTGTCTGGCTCGCGACCTGGCCGAGATCCTCGCCTGTGATCAGCATCATGGCGCCGTTCTTCACGGCCACCTGCTCGGCTATCCTCATCATGAAGCGCCTCACCAGCAGGGTCGTCTCGTCTTCAGGACAGTTCTTAACGATCTCTTCCTGTATCGGAAGCAGATTGATGACGTGCATCTTTACCGTACCCATGTAGCCCGCGAGCACCCTTACAAGATCCTCGACCTTGCGCTGGGCCCTCTGGCTGGTATACGGATATGAATGGAAGTGCACCGCTTCTATGCTCATGCCGCGCTTTGCCATCATGAAGGCCGCGACAGGGCTGTCAATGCCTCCGGACATCAGTATCATACCTTTGCCGTTGGTCCCTAGAGGAAGGCCTCCGAAGCCCTTGACCTTGTCTCTGAAGATATACGCAGCCTCGCGCCTCACATCGACCGTCAGCACGCAGTCGGGCCGGTGCACATCTACCGCGAGCACTTTGCAGGCCTTGAGCACCATGCCCCCTACCTGTCTTGCTATCTCAGGAGATTCGACCGCAAAGCTCTTGTCAGCCCTCTTGCCTTTTACCTTGAAGGTCTTTATGTCCTCTTCTTCGATGACCTTCAGCATATATTCTCCGGCGATGCGTCCGATCTCGTTGATGTCCTTCGGCGCTTCGACCGCAGGGCTCACCGACGCCACGCCGAAAACTCTTACGCAGCTCGCGATGACTTCATCCTCGCTGTACTTTTCAGGCACCCTGACGAACATCAGACCGTCGATCCACTTGGCCTCGGCATCTTCGTATACCTCAAGCGCCCTGCACACTCTTTCGAGCAGCACACGCTCGAAGTACGGTTTGTTCATTCCCTTGAGTGCGACCTCGCCGCACCGGACTATATATAATTTCTTTTCCAATCGTGTTTTCTCCGTTCTTTATCTGAATGAACCCAGTCGACGGAAGCGTTCTACTGCGGTCTTGGTGCGGGCGATGACTTCGTCCATCTCTTCGACTGTGTTGAATTC
>JAFRFA010000039.1:0-11160 GCA_017434585.1 Mogibacterium sp.
TCGAGGGCAAGAAGATCATCGTCTGCGGCGTAGGCCTCGGAGATCCCTCGAACGAAGACTACCTGAACAAGGTGATGGCCAGAAGCGGCAGCAACCAGGGACTGAATTCCTGCTACATACTGCCGGGACGCATAGACCGCAACAGACTCAGGAGGCTCGACGGACCGCAGTTCGATAAGTTTCTCGTGGATGCGGCGCGCATATACGGCGAGGAGACCGCAGCCCTCATCAACGAAAGAGCCGCAGACAGCTACAACGGGGTCGACGCCTCGGCGCTCGATCCGGTCGTGGACGAGATCCTGGCGACAAGGCAGTAGGCCGTAAAGACCGGATGCGATCCGGATAATGATGAAAGGATAAAAGGAGAACGAAGTGGAAAAGAAAGAAAACGCAGTGCTCACCATAGTGGGAAAGAACGACATAGGCATACTTGCAAAAGCGGCGACGGCAGTGGCGGAGGCCAAAGGCAGCGTCGTGCAGGTATCTCAGATAGTGATGGACGACTTTTTTACGATGAACATGCTCATAGATGTCAGCGGACTTGACTGCACCATCCATCAGCTCGAAGAGAACATCAAGGCTGAGCTTCCACATGCAGAGGTACACCTGATGCACGAGAACATCTTCACTTCGATGCACAGCATCTGACGGATGGAACGGGTGAGCTGATTCTGATCAAATACCGAAGGGAATAAAGACATGTTCAATACAAACGACATCATGGAGACCATCTCCATGATCAGAGACAATAATCTGGATATACGAACGACCACTATGGGGATATCGCTGCTGGACTGCGCCGATACGGACATAAACAGGTCGTGCACGAAGATATACGACAAGATCTGCCGCTTCGCCGGCAGTCTGGTGGAGACCGCGGATTCCATAAGCGACAAGTACGGCATACCTATCGTCAATAAGAGAGTGAGCGTGACTCCGGTCGCGATGCTCGCAGGCATCTCCGGCGGAGACCCTGTGCTTTATGCAAAGGCGCTCGACCGCGCCGCTCACGAGATAGGCGTCGACTTTATCGGAGGTTATTCGGCTCTTGTCCAGAAGGGCTTCAGCGCCGGCGACAGAGAGCTGATCGATTCCATTCCGCGCGCACTTGCTGAGACCGGACTCGTGTGTTCGTCTGTAAACATAGGCTCGACGAAGGCCGGCATCAATATGGACGCTGTGAAGCTCATGGGTCGGAAGGTCAGGGAATCCGCCGAGATGACGGCCGATGCGCAGTGCATAGGAGCTGCAAAGCTTGTAGTGTTCTGCAATGCAGTAGAAGACAACCCGTTCATGGCGGGCGCCTTCCACGGTGTGGGAGAAGCCGACCGCGTGCTGAGCGTAGGAGTCTCGGGCCCGGGAGTCGTGAGATCCGTTCTCGCGGGGATGCCTGATGACGCGCCTCTTGACGAGGTGGCTGAGGCTATCAAGAAGACGGCGTTCAAGATCACGAGGGTAGGCCAGCTGGTCGGTTCCGAAGCGGCGGCCAGACTGGATACGAAGTTCGGGATAGTGGACCTGTCGCTCGCGCCTACACCTGCCATCGGAGATTCGGTGGCGCACATACTCGAAGAGATAGGTCTCGAGAAGTGCGGCGCACACGGAACGACAGCGGCCCTTGCCATGCTGAACGACGCGGTCAAGAAGGGCGGAGTCATGGCGTCTTCGAACGTCGGCGGGCTGTCGGGAGCATTCATCCCTGTCAGCGAGGACGACGGCATGATAAGTGCTGCGAGAGAAGGAACTCTCTCGATAGAAAAGCTCGAGGCCATGACGGCTGTGTGCTCGGTCGGACTCGACATGGTGGTCATACCGGGAGATACGACTCCTGAAGTGATCTCGGCCATAATCGCTGATGAGGCGGCCATAGGGATGGTCAACTCGAAGACTACGGCGGTCCGAGTCATCCCGGCGATCGGCCTCAAGGGAGGAGAAGAGCTGAACTTCGGCGGATTGCTCGGATACGGGCCTGTGATGCCGCTCCGCAGCCAGTCGCCTGCAAAGATGATAAACAGGGGAGGCCGCATACCGGCTCCTCTTCAGAGCCTGAAAAACTGACAAATAAGGATCAAAGAAAAAAACCAGGCAGGATCAGATGTCAGATGTGATCCTGCCTGTTTTTTACTTCTTTGATTTTGCCATGCTTTCGGCGGCGATGGATCTTTCGGCGCGGCGCTTTTTCAGCTTGTCGCCGAACTTGTCAGGTATCCATCTGCAGCTGTGCTTCGACTTCTTATAAATGAAATCTTCGAACTCAGCCGGATCGCCGACAGTGAACCTGTCCTTAGGGATCACGAAGAGGTCGCGCCCCTTTATGGCCAGGTAGTAATAGCCGTCGTCGTAGTAGAAGTTCGTGATGTCCTTGTACTTGTCGAGCTGCGAGAAGCGCTCTCCGTTTTTGAAGAAGGCTGCGCTGCTCTCGTAGAAGTCATATGTGAATTCGGCTCCCGACTTATAGTCAGGATCGTTCTTCTTCGTGATCCCCAGCGAGATGTACTGGCGGAAGAACGCCAGCAGCATGACGGCGATACCGATCGCGATGAAGAATATCCTCCAGAACGGATCCTTGAAAAAGAATACTCCCGGAAGAAGTATCAGAAGGCCGTAGATGAAGAGCCTTGCTGAGACTCCCGGATGGAAGACGCGGTAGGTGAAGGTTATATAGGCCTTTATGATGCCTGAGTCTTTTTTTGTGACCACCCTGTACAGAGCTTCCTTTTTCTTTGCGCTCTTATTTTCCTGTGCAGGTCTTGCGGCCTCTGCCGGGTCTTCTGCAGGCTTCTGAGCTCCGGCTGCCTTTTCTGCGGTATTCTTCTGAAGCTCATCCGCTCCGGAAGCTGCGCTTTCCTGTTCCCTGAGATCCTGCGCTTCTGCTGCGGCCGCGTTCTTCGGCTTCGCCTGGTCCTGCGGTCTGTTCCTTCTTGATTTGTTCTTTGCCATTTTGTGATTCTCCTGTTTTTGACACAAAAAGTATAATATGTGCCCCGTTTTTTGTAAACATGAAAAGAAGCTGTGGTGTATAATGGCTGTGCAGATATTACGAAAAGGGCGGCTGAGGCCGCCGGCAAAAATAATATAAGGAGACACAGGATGAAAGAGAACGTCATTTTCTGCTATTCGGGCACCGGCAACTGCCTCGACATGGCAAAGAACATCGCAAAGCAGCTCGGCGACACGGACATCATAATGATGCGCAGGTACCCTGCGGTCACAGACGTGAGAGAAGCGAAGAGGGTAGGGTTCATCTTCCCGTGCTACGGCGGAGGACTCCCGGGACATGTCGAAAGATATCTCCACGACATCAAGGTCAGCCCTGACGCTTACACATTCGGCATAGCGCAGTGCGCGGCTTATAAGGGCGAGGGCCTGTACAAGCTCAACGAGCTCATTCCGCTCGACTACTGGGCGGCAGTGTCGCACCAGTGCACATGCATCTGGCTCTTCCCGCACGACCTCATGCTTCCTAAGATGGGCGCTGTCGAGGCCCAGGCCAGATCAGAGCACTTCGCCGAAAGGTTCGCGCGCGACATCAAGGCCGGGATGAAGACGGAAAAGAAGCTCGGCAAGGCTCTCGTAAACAACGCGGAGCACGCCGGATGGCCGGTGATAGCCCGCATGCAGGGCCAGTCACTGAAGGCAAACGACAACTGCGTGATGTGCGGCACATGCGCCAAGGTGTGCCCGATGGACAATATCAGATACATGGGCAAAGCTGTCGTATTCGGCGACAAGTGCATCTCGTGCTGCGCCTGCGTGCAGTACTGCCCTCAGGAGGCTATCAACTTCGGAAACATCACCCAGAACAGAGAGCGCTATCATAACGTCAACATCACCGTGGACGACCTGAACCAGGAGATCATAAGCTTCTGACCTGAATAAGGACATGCAAAAAGCCGTCGTCGACGGCTTTTGTGATGCCCTGAACTATTTCGGGTTGGTCTCGATCTCGTCGTGGGAGGTCTTGGACTCGCCTTCGACGGCGTTGGCGTCGTAGAGGTCCTTCTTGATCCGGCTGCTGCTTATCTCCGGCGTCCTCGGAAGGTATACGACTTCGACGCCCTCGTCCTTCAGGAAGTCGAACTTGCCCTTCCAGTCGTCTCCGATCACGAATGTATCTATATGGTATTCGTGCATGTCGGACTTCTTCTGCTCCCAGCTCTCTTCCGGGATGACGAGATCGACGTATCTGATGGATTCGACCAGAGCCTTGCGCTGCTCGTAAGAGAAGTAGCACTTCTTGCGCTTGCTGTTCCAGTTGAACTCATCGGTGGATATGGCGACTATGAGATAATCCCCCTGGGCCTTCGCTCTCCTGAGCAGATTGATGTGCCCGTAGTGAAGGAGGTCGTATGTTCCGTATGTGATGACTCTTTTCATTGTATATGTTTCTCCTGTGCGCTGTTTTCTTCTTTGACGCAGACATTGTACCATTTAGCGGTGTCCTGTGGCAACGAAGCCTGCATGATACGGCAGCGGGTGCACGGACCGGCAGCCTGCCGCGGATGGACAGAGTCTGCCATAAGTGTTAAGATTGCACGGAAGGAGACAGATCAGAAGGAGACTGCGTAAATGGAACAGGAATTAAGCTCGATCGGCAGGATGACTCAGAACCTGATGGATTCAGGCATCGATCTGGGGATCAGGATCCTGGTGGCCATAGTGATCTATATCATCGGCCGCATCCTGATCAGCTGGATACTGAAGGCTCTGTCGAAGATAAAGAGCGTGCTCAGGATGGACGAGACCGCGCGCATATACGTGCGCAACATCACAAAGGCCGTCCTGTATACCGCGCTCTTCGTGACCATAGTGGCGGAACTCGGAGTCCCTATTTCTTCGATGGTCGCCATACTCGTCGCGGCGGGAGCGGCGATCGGCCTTGCTCTGCAGGGAGCTCTCTCGAACTTTGCCGGAGGACTCATGCTGCTCATATTCAGGCCGTTCAGCGTGGGAGACTATATAGAAAGCGGCGGCAGCAAAGGCTTCGTAAAGAGCATCAGCCTGGTGTATACGGTCATAAGGACCTTCGACAACAGGATCATCATGATACCTAACGGGACGCTGATGAACTCCGTCGTCACTAACGATACCGCCACCGATCTGAGAAGGGTGGACCTCAGCTTCGACATATCCGCTTCCGAACCGGGTGCCAGAGTCAGAGAGGTCATACTCGCGGCGGTGAACGAAAACGAAAAGGTCCTCATAGAGCCTGAACCCGTAGTGGCCGCGACCGGCAGCGTAACGGACGGCATAAGCTACGCCGTAAGGGTGTGGACCGCAACGGACGATTACTGGAGCGTCTATGAGCCTCTCATGGAATCCATACCGGAGGCGCTCAACAGGGCGGGCATAAGGAGACCGGCAACTCCGGTCAGAGTGGATCAGCAGTGATCCGCCGTGAAGGAATAAATAAGAGATAAAGGAGAAAAGCAAAACAGCAATGAAAAGGATGATCGGAGCGCTGGTATTCGGAGCGCTGTTTCTCGCAGAGATAGTTCTGCTCAAAAGGTATGATGTGGCGGCCATAGGGCCGGCGGGGACAGAGGTCGGATTCTCTCACCTCAACCAGAGGGTGCACGATATGACCGGGGTCAATATGCTCTGGTACAACATAACGGATTACATAGGCTACGGCGCTATAGCCATATGCCTGGTGTTCGCGGTCGTCGGGCTGGTGCAGCTCATACAGCGCAGGAGCCTCCTGAAGGTGGACAAAGAGATACTCGCGCTAGGCGGGCTCTTTGCCGTGACCGTCGGGTTCTACGTTCTGTTTGAGAAGGTGGTCATCAACTGCAGACCTATTCTGATGGAAGGCGAGACGACTCCGGAGCCGTCTTTCCCTTCGTCGCATACCGTCCTCATAACTGTGGTGATGATCGCCCTTATGATGATCATCGAGAATTACACCGGCGACCTGCTCACCGGCCTCATCAAGGCTCTGTGCGTCGCAGTCACAGTAGTTACGGTCGGAGGCAGGCTGTACTGCGGAGCCCACTGGTTCACCGATATCATCGGCGGACTGCTTCTCAGCGCGGCGCTGCTCTTTGTGTTTGCAGCCATCGTGTTCGGAGGAGATGACGCGAAAGCGCCTGCAGGCGGAGGAACGGAGTTCAGCGTTATAGGCGCTGACAGGACCGGCAGTACTTACGGCAGTACGTCCGGCAAGACTTCAGGCAGCGCGTCCGGCAGGAATACGGACAAAAAAACCGGCGGCAAAAGCACCGCCGGATACAAGCCGAAGCACTGAATCAGAGGTCGAACAGCTCGAGGCCTTCGCAGCCTTCGAGGACGTTCTTAGGACCGACCACGCACGTGCAGCCGCTCTCTGCCATATGGCGGAGAGCTTCTTTTTGTGCCAGAAGATCCTCAGGCTTTGTTTCGAGCATCTCCTTTCTGAAGCGCCTGCGGTCGTCATCGGTGAAGCCCGAGAATACGAAGTCGTCCGCGGCCCTGCCTTTTGCGGCAGGCGAGAGGAGAGGCTCCGTCGAAGATATGGTCGATATGATGTAACCGTCTATGTCCGCGTCAGGCTCCGAGGCGAATCCTTCGATGAAGTCAGGGATGGTCCTGAACACTCCGAGAGAACGCGACGGATTAGGATCCCTGTATGTATAGCAGTACATGCTGCCTGTCCTGCCGGCCGACATGGATGCGCCGTACGCGCCGCCCTGGACCCTGATGACGTTCCAGAGGTGAGCGAGGCCGATTATATTTGCCGCGACGGACATGCTGCCGCTCATCCTGAGATCTGCAGCCGACATGTCGTAGGCGAGAACAGAGAATGAGACTGCGGCAGGCACCTGTATGCCCATGTGCGCAGGCAGGGATGACTCGTAGCAGGCCTTGAGCGGCTGATCTTTACCTTCAGGCAGCATCGATATAAGACCCGAGATGTCGGCGTATTCCGATGCCGTTACGCTGAGGATCACGTTGTCTCTGTTTATACAGCTGCCGATCGTATCCTTCGCAAAGGCCGTGAAGGCGTCGAGATCATCATCGGAAGCTTCGCTCATCTTATGCATGTACTGCATGAAGCTGTATCCGTTGACTGCTTCAGCGGCGGCGTCCCTGGCGGACCAGTGAGACCTGGCCTCGTAAAGGGCCAGTCTGTGCCCTGCGCTGACGGCCGATCTCTTGCCGTCCTCGTCTATCTGCTTTATGAGTTCGCTCATAAGGGCTTTGTCATCGAAGCGGGTGCGGAGAAGTATCTCTGTCATGAGTTCTTCTGCCTTGTCTGTCTTCTCTTCGAGGACCGCGGCCCTGGCTCTGATGCACGGCGTGCATTCCTTCATATCCCGGTCAGCCGCCAGAACATCGAGGCCGAAGGACATGGAACCAACGTGCATGCGAAGCTCGTTCTGGAGAGCCAGCACGTCGTAGTTCTCGGTCGGAAGATCCTTGTAGAACTCCGTGATGAGAGCCGCCGCCGGAAGCTCTTCGAGAGAGAGCCCGGTGACAGGGAAGTAAGCGCTTATATATACTATGCCGTTCGAAGGTATCTTGTGGAAGATCACTTCGTTGCCACCGGCCTTTTTCAGCTCGGTCGGGAAGAGCTCAGGCACAGGATCGATGTCGGAGAGAGCGAGCCTCGGGATCTTTGCGACAGCCTCTTCGCTGTCAGGAGTCTGCTGCCATTCGAGCAGGCCGCTGTTGAGCTTTTCGAGAGCTTCTTTTTCTTCATCGCCCATCGCGTCCACTGTCGCCTTCACGTAATCCGCTTCGGCTTTCGCTTCCTTTTCGCCGTAACCTGCGTCCGGAACGAGAGTGAGGACCGAATATGCGTCCCTGTCTGCAAGAAGGTCCTTCGCGAGGCCCGAGAAGCAGTCCTTCGCCGCCATTTCCCTTATATTCGAGATGGCTTCGCCCGTGGTGAGGTAGACCGCAGGGTCTCCGTCGTACAGCCACGAGCTGAACGCGGCGTTGGCCCTGTACAGTCCCTGCGGCTCAGGGTACTGCCTGAACCTGAAATCGAGCTGATTGATAGATGCCTCGATATCTCTTGCAGGTATGCCTTCGGAGGCAGCCTTGCTGATCGCTTCGCATGCCGTCTCAAGCAGTTTGTCCGCGTCTTTTTCGGCATCGGCGACCCCGCGGAATATCATCATGATATAAGGCTGGGCTATGCCGTCGGACACGTAGATCTCCATATCCTCCGCAAGTCCCGTGCTCAGCACCGCGCGCTTCAGAGGTGACTCGTTCGAGTCGGCGAGCTGCTCGAGCACGACGCTCAGAGCCAGCATCTCGTCCCTGTCCTCCCAGCTGCCGATGATGCGGCCGCAGGCAACGACGCCCTTGCCGTTTTCATCACCTGCGTCGAAAGGCATGCTGCGCCTTGATGTGACAGGCTGCTGGACCGCGATCTCAGGCAGGTCTGAAAGCCTGTCCGAAGCGGAGATGTAAGAGTCGATCATCTCCAGGGTCTCTTCGACAGGGATGTCTCCGTCGAGGTAGAAGTACGCGTTCGACGGATGGTAGAACCTTCTGTATGTCTCTATGAATCTTTCATATGTCAGGTCGACTATCGCGTCCGGATCCCCGCCCGAATTGTATCCGTAGCAGCTGTCCGGGAAGAGCATCTTGAGCATAGTGCGCTCGGCCAGCTGGTCGACGTCGGACATCGCGCCCTTCATCTCGTTGAACACCACGCCCTTGTAGGCAGGCTCGCCTTCGTTCGTGTCGATGTGCCAGCCCTCCTGGTAGAAGATGTTCGGGTTGGTCAGTATAGCCGGCCTGAAGACCGCGTCAAGATATACCTCCATCAGATTGAGGTAATCCTGCTTTATCCGGCTCGAGACCGGATAGAGGGTCTTGTCGGAATATGTCATCGCGTTGAGGAAGGTGTTCATCGAGGTCTTCAGAAGCTCGACGAAAGGCTCCTTGACAGGGAATTTGTCCGACCCGCAGAGCACTGAGTGCTCGAGTATGTGGAATACCCCGGTGTTGTCTTCTGGCAGGGTCCTGAAGCCGACGGAAAAGAGCTTGTTCTCTTCGCCGTTGTCGGCCCATACGATGCGGGCGCCTGTCCTGTCGTGCTCCATCTCGACGAGACGGCCTTCGATCTCGGCGATATCTCTTATGCGTGTCACGGTAAATCCGTGCATTCTGTCTTTTTCTTTCATAGGTCTTTCTCCTTTATACCGCCTACTATTATACCGAAGTTCGGCATAAATGTAAGAAAACACATCGCAATTATCTGAAAATACGGGTAAAATATATAAAGATTAAGAAAACGATACATCACTTCTGAAAAAGACCGGAGGTCCATGATATGACAGAAAACGGAATGATCTGGTTCGCCAGAAAGGGCGACGGAGAGACGCTTGCGGACACGATCTGCATGCGTCCTGACAAGGCAAACAGACACGGCTTCATCTGCGGAGCCACGGGCACGGGCAAATCCGTGACCCTGAAGGTGCTCGCCGAGGGCTTTTCGGAGATCGGAGTGCCTGTGTTCATGTCCGATGTCAAGGGCGACATGGCGGGCATCGCGGTGCCGGGCGAAGACAGCGAGAGCATGCAGAAGAGGATAGACAGGTTCGGGATAAGGGACAGCTTCACATACAGAGGATTCCCTGTATCCGTCTTCGACATCTACGCGCAGAAGGGAACGCCGCTCCGCACGACCGTATCCGAGATGGGACCGCAGCTGTTCAGCCAGGTGCTCGATCTGAACGACACCCAGACCGAGCTGATGCAGGTCATCTTCAAGATCGCAGATGATCTCGGCCTCATGCTCATCGACACCAAGGACATGAAGGCCATGATACAGTATGCTGCCGACCACTCCGAAGAATACAAGATGGACTACGGGAACATACCTCAGCAGTCCGCGGCGACCATCATAAGAGCTATAGTCGCGATGGAGGCCGAGGGGGCGGACATGTTCTTCGGCGAGCCGGCCATAGACATAAGGGACTTCTTCCTGACTGCTCCGGACGGACGCGGCATCATAAACATACTCGATGCGGAGACTCTCATAAACAAGCCGAGGCTGTATTCGGCCTTCATGCTCTACCTGCTCTCGGAGCTTTTCGAGGTGCTGCCTGAGGTGGGAGATCCTGAGAAGCCGAAGATCGTATTCTTCTTCGACGAGGCCCATCTGCTCTTCAAGAACGCGTCGAAGAGCCTGCTCGAAAAGATAGAGCAGGTGGTGAAGCTGATCCGCTCGAAGGGCGTGTCGATATTCTTCGTCACGCAGAGTCCGGGGGACATCCCGGGGTCGGTGATGTCGCAGCTCGGCAACAAGATAGAGCACGGCCTGCACGCGTATACGCCGGCAGAGCAGAAGGCGCTCAACGCAGCGGCCGATGCGTTCAGGGTAAACCCTGACTTCGATACGAAAGAACTCATGCAGAACCTCGGAACGGGCGAGGCGGTCGTGTCAGTGCTCGACGAGAAGGGAGCGCCGACCATGGCGGAGCATGCCTTCGTCCTGCCTCCGCAGAGCCGCATGGGAGCGATCACAGATGAAGAGAGACAGGCGGCGGTAGCCAATTCGCCGATGGATGCGAAATACCGCGAGATGATAGATAATGTCTCTGCGTATGAGATGATCACCGGAAAGGGAGCGCAGGCAGCTGCAACGGAATCCGTTACAGCGCCTGACGGACAGGTCTACGGAAACACATCGGGCATCCCGGCGGCCCAGCCGCAGGAGCAGCCTGAGATAAGCATAGACTTCGAGGTCGGAAACGATGAAGAGCCTGTTCAGACTGCGCCGGCAAAGAAGAAGTCGAAGACAAAAGCGAAGAATGACGTTCAGCCCGAAGAAGAAGGCGGCTCGGCCATAGGCGATGTGGCTGACAATCTGCTGGGCAAGTCCGGAACGCGCCAGGTCATCAGATCCACCGGCGGCACGATAGGCAGGGAAATCGGGAAGACCATAGGAGAGGCAGTGCTCGGCAAGAAGGGACGCACGATAGGTGGCAACATAGGATCGACCATCGGAAGGAACCTTTTCGGAACGCTCACAAGAAGATAAAAAGGACAGCTTATGGAGATGCTATCTTTCGGAAAACTCAGCGACGGCAGGACGGCCGGGCTGTATATACTCAGAAACAACCGCGGTATGGCGGCCGCACTGACGGATTACGGCGCGGCTCTTGTAAGTCTCGCTGTGCCTGACCGGAGCGGAAAACTGAGGGACGTGGTGCTCGGGCA
>JAFRFA010000040.1:0-4369 GCA_017434585.1 Mogibacterium sp.
CATGATCGAGGCTCTGAATACGGACCCTGACGCGGCGCCGGATCAGATACTCGCTAATGTTCGTAAAGCTGTGGATGAATTCGTTATGGACTACGAACAGTTCGATGACCTGACGATGATGTGCATCAGATACAACGGGAGTGATGCCGCAAAAGGCGGCAGAAAAAATAGAGACTGAGGACCGAAAGGAGTAACTTTCAGAAGATGGACGAGAAAAAAGAAAACACGAAAGGCATCAAGAAGGCGGCGCAGGCTGCAGGCTCATGGATCAAAGGCCATAAGGCGGCATCGATAATAATCCTTCTGGTTCTGCTTGCGCTCATAGGGCTTCTCATTTTTCTGCATGGAAGATCAGCCAGCAAAAAAATAGAGCCGGGCGAAGAAACGGCTGCCATCGAGAGAAAGGATCTCGTGCAGAGCCTGACTCTTTCGGGCACGGTCGAAAGCGGCGCGGCATATTCCGTGACCAGCAAGCTCACCGACGTCGAGGTGAAGCAGGTCAACGTAAAGGTCGGCGATACGGTCAAGAAGGGCGATGTCATCGCTGTGCTCGACGACACGGATCTTCGCGAGAATCTCAGTTCGGCACAGAAGAATCTTTCATCGACCAAAAAGAAGAACTCGCAGAGCATTTCCAGCGCAAAGCGCAGTCTGAGAAACGCCGAAGAGGACGAAGCGGTGCAGACGGGAAGGACTTCAAAAGATGTCAAGACCGCTAATGCGCAGTATAACGCGGCCGTTAAAGAACTCAATGCTGAAAAGAACAAGCTGGGGCCGGCAAGAAACGCGCTTATAGATGCAGAAAGAAATAAAAATACTGCTGAGACTAATGCTAAACCAATTCATGATGGAATCAATAGTCGAAAGAGTGAAATAGATGAAATCTCTGCTTATATAGAAGAACTTGAAGAAGAAGTAATAATCATGCCGCCTGGTCCAGATGCGGATGCAAAGAGAAATAAAGTTGCTACAGAAATAGAGAACAAGCATAATAAAGAAGTTTTACTAAATAAATATAAGAAGGACAATGAAGCTGTGCTGAAAGCCGAGTCTGATGCTCAGGCAGCATATAATGCAGCACAGTCCAACTTGTCGAGTATTGAAGAAAAAGTAAAGGCAGCTGAGCAGAAAGTCGCGAACGCAAAGGATGCGAGGGACAAGGCGGTCCAGACAAACGAGGATACGAACCGCACTACATCCAGAAGCGTCGAGGAGCAGGAGCAGGCTCTCGAAAGCGCATATGATTCCGCAAGCGACAATCTGGAGGCCCCGAGCAAGGAGGTCAGAAAGGCCCAGAAGGATCTCGATGCCAGCAAGGTCGTTGCGGATGCGGACGGCATAGTCACTGCAGTCAACGTAAAGCCAGGCGATAAATATAAGGGCGATGCCATAGCTGTCGTTCAGGATGACTCCAGCTATAGGGTCAGCGCCACCGCCGACCAGTACGACATCAGCAGTCTGGCGATAGGCCAGCAGGCTGAGATCACTATCAACGCTGCAGAGATGAATGGCACCGAAGGCAGGCTCATATATGTGGGAAGCACTCCTATGGTATCCGAGACCGGCGCGGTCGGCACGAGCGGAGGGAACACCACGACCGCAAGCAGCGGCGGAAGCGGTGCGAACTACAGAGTCGAAGCCGTGATACAGCAGCCTTCGGCGAAGATGCGCATAGGCATGACCGCGAAGGTCGTGGTAACAGTCTGGAAAAAGAAAGACTGCCTCGCCGTGCCTGACGAAGCTGTACGAACAGATGAGAACGGACAGAACTACGTCGTCGTGGTAGATGAAAACGGCAAAAAGAAGAATGTAAACGTCGAGTACGGCATGAAGACAGACTACTATTCGGAAATAATCGGGAAAGACCTGAAAGAGGGCATGAAGGTGCTTGTTTCCGGAGATGAGAGCATAGATGACGATGTGAGTGCAACGGAGGAATAGACCTGGAGTCCGCAGATGGATGAAATAATCGAACTTAAAGGAATATACAAGAAGTTCATGGAAGGCAAAGAAAATGAACTCGTTGTTCTGCACAACGTCGATTTCAGTGTGAAGAAAGGCGAGTTCGTAGCGATAGTGGGTGCCTCCGGATCGGGAAAGTCCACGCTCATGAACATCATCGGGGCGCTCGACAGGCCGTCCGAAGGAACGTACAGACTGCATGATGTCGATGTCGTATCGGCTGATGACACCAAGCTTTCGCATATCCGCAATCAGCAGATAGGATTTGTTTTCCAGACTTACAACCTCATACCGAGGATGAGCGCCATAAAGAACGTCGAAGTCCCTATGATCTATGCCGGAGTGGCACCGGCCGAAAGGGAGGAACGCGCAAAAAAAGCTCTCGCGATGGTAGAGATGGATGAGAGGATGAACCACAAGCCGGATGAACTGTCAGGCGGACAGAAACAGAGAGTCGCGATCGCAAGAGCTCTCGTCAACGATCCGGACATCATCCTCGCCGATGAGCCTACAGGAGCTCTCGATACGACGACAGGCCGTCTGATAATGGATATCTTCCATAAGCTCCACAGGGAGAAGGGGATCACGATAGTCCTCATCACACACTCTCCTGAGCTCGCTGAGGAATGCGAGAGAGTCCTCACTCTGAGCGACGGCAGGATAACAGGCGAAAGGAAGGGCAGCGCGTATGTTCAGGGATAATTTGGATATAGCGCTGACGGAACTGCGCGCAAACAGACTCAGGACGCTCCTTACCATGCTCGGCATCGTGATAGGAATAGCGTCCGTCATAGCCATAATGACGGTGGGAAACTCGATGAACAAAGCCGTGAGCGCATCTATGAACGAAATGGGCGCCGGCAACATGAGTTTTTATGTCACGCAGAAGGAACGCGGCTCGGACGTGCCCGTAAGGGAGATGAAGGCGCGTGACATGGCTGACGAGGACATGCTGAACGATATCGAGGAAAGGTTCAGAGGCCGCATAAAAGGAGTGGCGCTCTCAAAATCCGTTGGCGACGGCAAAATAGGACAGAGAAAGAAGGAACTCACTGTCAGCATAGTCGGCGTCAACGCCATCGCGCTCGAATCAAAGAATCTCAATATGGTCGCCGGCCGTCAGTTCAGGCAGAAGGACTATTCAGACAGGGCAAAAGTCGTGATCATATCGAGCAAGCTTGCAAAGGACCTCTACGGCAAGGATCCGGAAAACGCTGTCGGACAGTCTCTTGAATGCCAGGTGCAGGACAGATTCTTCGGATACAGTGTCATAGGAGTCTATGAGCATCAGGCGTCGAAAAATGACTTTATTATGATGGACGGCGGCTCGACGGAATGCTACATCCCGCTCAGGACCGCGCTGACTCAGCTGAATCAGGACTTCCAGTTCACGGATTTCGATGTCGTGTCCGTTCCCGAAGAGGATCCTGAAAACATGCTCAACGAGATCAAGGACTACCTGAACGAGAAGTACTACAAAGAGAACGACACCTACCATGTCGACGGCTACAGCATGAGCTCATGGGTCAAGGAGAGCGAGAAGATGACCCAGACTCTGACGCTTGCGCTCTCGGCGATAGCAGCCATATCGCTGCTGGTCGGAGGCATAGGAGTCATGAACATCATGGTCGTTTCCATTACGGAAAGGACAAAGGAGATAGGCATAAGAAAGGCTCTGGGCGCGACGAATCAGGCCATAAGGATGCAGTTCATCACAGAGTCGATCGTGATGTGCCTGGCCGGAGGGCTGATAGGAGTGGTGCTTGGTATCGCCGCGGGACTCGGAATATCCAAGGCGATGAGTTATCCGGGAACGATACCGGTATTATGGATATTTGTCAGTGTCGGCTTTTCGGTGGCCTTCGGAGTGTTCTTTGGACTCTATCCGGCAAACAAGGCTGCAAAAATGGATCCTATAGAAGCTCTGAGATACGAGTGATAATATAAGCTGCAACAGGCGGTAAAGATCAGGCCTGCAGATGATGAAATGACCATTCTGCAGGTTCTTCTTATGCGGCTGCAGCTGCAGGCCGCAGCACATTGATCATTTTGGAGAATAAAACAGGGACGGAGGAACGGATATGAATTACAGAAAAGACAGATACGGGAACGAACTCTCACAGCTGGGATTCGGCTGCATGAGATTCACAAAGAAGGGTACGCAGATCGACTATGCAAAAGCCGAAAAAGAGATCATGTATGCCGTGGAAAACGGGGTGAACTACTTCGATACGGCTTACGCCTATCCGGGCAGCGAAGAGTGCCTTGGCAGGATACTCGACGAGAACGGGGTCCGCGACAGAGTAAACATCGCGACCAAGCTGCCTCAGTACCTTATAAGATCGATGAAGGGTGTCGAAAAGACCTTTGCCGAAGAACTGTCGAGGCTCAGGACCGATCACATCGA
>JAFRFA010000041.1:0-3278 GCA_017434585.1 Mogibacterium sp.
AAAAACATGGAATACAGAAAACTCGGAAACACCGGCCTTGAGGTGAGCGTGATCGCGCTCGGCTGCGAGGCCTTCGTCGAAGACAAGAGCAACGCGAAGAGCTTCCTCGACATGGCGGAAGAAGCAGGAGTCAATTACTTCGACCTGTTCTCGCCGGACCCTGAGGCGAGGTCCGCGCTTGGCGAGGCTCTCAAAGGAAGACGGGAGAAGTTCATCATCCAGTCGCACATATCATCGGTATGGAAGAACGGCCAGTACGAGAGGAGCCGCGACCTTGATGATGTGAAGGCGGCGTTCGAGGACTCCCTCGAAAGGCTCGGCACGGACTGGATCGATGTCGGGATGATCCATTACTGCGACGCCGACAGCGACTGGCAGGCCATAAAGGACAACGGGATCGTCGACTACGCGCGTCAGCTGAAGTCCGAGGGGAAGATCCGCCACATCGGGCTTTCTTCGCACAATCCGAAGGTCGCCATGAAGGCGATCGAAGAGGGAGACATCGAAGTGCTGATGTTCAGCGTGAACTATGTCTACGACATGCTTCCGGGCACCGAGAACGTTGACGACCTCTGGGCGGACGAGGTATACGAGGGCGGTTTCAGGAACATGGATCCCGAAAGACAGCGCCTGTATGAATTCTGCGAGAGCAAGGGCGTGGGCATCACCGTCATGAAGGCCTTCGCAGGCGGAGACATCCTGAGCGAGGAACTCTCGCCGGCTGGAGCTGCGCTTACGGTCCCTCAGTGCATAAGCTACGCGCTTTCGAGGCCGGCGGTGGCGACGGTGTGCTCCGGGGCGAGGAATCCTGAGCAGATGGCTGAGAGCATCGCATATTGTGAGACTTCGCCTGAGGAGCGCGACTATGCCATAGCTTTCGCGAACTTCCCGAGGGTGAGCTGGAGCGGGCACTGCATGTACTGCACGCACTGCCATCCGTGTCCGGCGGAGATCAATATAGCGGACGTCACGAAGTTCCTGAACCTTGCCGTCGCGCACAACGAGTCGAACGGCATAAAGGAGGGTTCGGCGGAGTTCAGAGTCCCTGATACTGAAGGCGGACACTACAAGGCGCTGGCCCGCCACGCCGGGGACTGCCTGCAGTGCGGGGTCTGCGAGACCAGATGCCCGTTCGACGTAAAGATACGCGAAAACATGCAGCGCGCAAAAAAGATATTCGGGTACTAAACAGTGCGGGCGTATGGCAGGCTCGCCTTATGTATAGCGTTCCATTTCTGCAGCGGCTGCAGGAAATGCTATAATGGCAGAAGATCGCGGAGTTCCTCGCGAAGAGCGACAAGATCGAGACGGTCTTCTACCCGGGGCTGCCTGACCACGAGGGGCACGAGCTCGCGATGAAACAGATGAACGGCCTCGGCGGGGGCATGATCAGTTTTATAGTAAAGGGCGGCAGGGACAAGGCTGCAGAAAAAGGACGGAGACTGTTGGACGGAAGAAAAAGGAAATACGTAAATATCTTCATCGCCGTTGCGGCATTTGGCTCGTGGATAGCCATGTCTCTGTACGGCCAGAGCATGCTTGCGGAGCCGGGGCTCAGCAACCTGAGATACTTTACAGTGCTCTCGAACCTGCTGACCGGGATCGCTTCTGTCATATGGCTGACCATGTCAGACAGGGGAGGAGAAGGCCTGAGGAAGGCTGAGACCCTGAAGTACGTGGCGGCCGCTGCCGTCGGACTTACATTCACGGTCGTGATGGTGTTCCTCGGTCCGCTGTACGGATACCCGATGATGTTCACGGGAGCGAACCTGTTTTTCCATCTGCTCGTGCCGCTTACGGCTATAGCCGAGATAATATTCCTCTCGGATGCCGCATACACCGCACGGGACAATATGCTGGCGGTCATACCGACGCTGATATACGGGAGCATATATCTCCTGAACAACTACATCAACGGCATAGGCGAGTGGCCGGATACGAACGACTGGTATTCGTTCCTGAGATGGGGATACCCCGTAGGCATCGCCATTTTCGCGATCGCATGCATCATAACATGGCTGATCGGGTTCATGATGAGAAAGTGCAATGCGGCGCGCAGGCTGAAAAATGACGGAAAGGATAGATTTCATGAAGAGGAAGTTCAACAGGTGATACAGGAGGATATATGAGTCCGCTTTTGATGAAGGCTGTCATTGCCATCACGCTGGCATTGATATTCTATACGATAGGTGTATGGTCGGAGCACCGCGCGAAGGTGCTGAGACCGGTGCACCTCGTGTTTTTCTGGCTGGGTCTGTGCATGGACACGGCCGGCACGATGATGATGTCCAGGCTCGCTGACGGATCGGGAGGCGGGCTGATGAGAGCTCACGGCGTGACCGGCATGATCGCGATCGTACTCATGATGATACACGCGGTCTGGGCGACGGTGGTGCTGGTGCGAAAAGATGAGAAGGCCATGCAGGACTTCCACAGGTTCAGCATAGCGGTGTGGGTCATCTGGCTCGTGCCGTTCGTCCTTGGAATGATGATGGGGATGAGATAGAAAGGGGTTTAAGATATGGATATTATGGAAGCGATAGATGCCAGGCATTCGGTGCGGGCATACAGGGACATGCCGGTCGGACAGGAGGTCCGGGATGAGCTGGATGCGTTCATAGCAGAATGCAACAGAGAATCAGGTCTGGACATCTGCGTCATGTACGACGACCCTGAGGGATTCGACTCGAAGCTGGCAAGCTACGGGAACTTCAGCAATGTAGGAAACTATATCGTCCTCAAGGGAAAGAAAACAGATGATTTCGACTTTATCTGCGGATGGTACGGCGAGAAGATAGTGCTGAAGGCTCAACAGCTCGGCCTCAATACCTGCTGGACGGCTCTCACGTTCAACAAGAAGAGAGTGAAGACACTGGTGCCTGCGGGAGAGACTCTCAGCATGGTGATCGCTCTGGGCTACGGAGAGACGCAGGGACATCCGCATAATGGCAAGAGTTACGACGATGTCACGGATGCAGGCAGCGAAGCTCCGGACTGGTTCGTCGCAGGGGTCGAGTCAGCGCTCAAGGCGCCAACTGCCGTGAATCAGCAGAAATTCATGTTCTCGCTTGACGGCGATGAGGCGCTTATAAAGGTCAGGGGACTGGGACCGTATGTTAAAGTCGACCTCGGTATCGCGGCATACCACTTCGAGGCCGTAGCCGGAAAGACACCGAAACACTGAGATATATTGTGATGAATCTGATAATACACGATCTGGACAGCAGGGAATGGGCGAAGCTAAGCAGCGATTACGCGGGCTGGAACGTCGTGACTGA
>JAFRFA010000042.1:0-14683 GCA_017434585.1 Mogibacterium sp.
GACATATTACCCTCCATAGTGTGGTTATATTATACCACACTATGCGGCAGGTGGCAAGGAAAAGCCGCAAAATCCAGTATTTTCAATACGTTAAGGCTCAAAAGTTAATGCTAAACTAGTGTGGATTCACGGGAATCCAGGATGTATGACAATGGTGATGTATCAGACGGTACGGATTGATGAACAAATTACCTAAAGACCCGAATATTCTATACAGCTATCTGAACATGATGCTCAGAGACAGATATTCTTCGTTTGAAGAATTCTGCACAGTGAATGATGCAGATGCTGATGAAATAAAGGATGTGCTGAAAGAAGCAGGTTATACCTACGACCCGGGATTGAACCAGTTCAGATGACGGCATATTGCCTGCATGAGGGAGTATAGTAAATGGGATTTTTCACCAGCAGGAAAAAAGAATATCCTAAGATGCCTCAGGGCGACCTTGACCCTGTGATCAGATGCAGCATATGCACCGGTGAGCAGGTCATATGCGCAAAGGACAGAAAGACAGGCGAGATGCACGAGCTTATGCTTGTCAGGACACCTTCAGATATCGAGGGATTTTGTGCTGCAAACGGTATAGATGTAAAAGAAGTGCAGAAAGAATACTGACAAATAACAAGGAGAATATATGGGATTACTATTTGATCTATTCAGAAGGACAGATATAAACAGCAGGCTTGAAGAGCTGCGTGTTGTTAAACGCGCAGTGCTGCTTGATGTGAGGAATGCTGATGAGTTCGGACAGGGCCACATTCCCGGAGCGGTCAATATACCGGTAGACAACATTGAAATAATCAGCGGGAAAGTGAAGAAAAAGGATACGCCGATATACTCATACTGCCTCAGCGGTGCAAGAAGCGGCAAAGCTGTAGCAGCCCTCAAGGCAATGGGATATACGAATGTTACAAACATCGGCGGGATCAACAGATACAAGGGAGAACTTGAGAAAGAGCACTGATCAGAGAATGACTGAAAAAGAAAAGATGCTTGCGGGTCAGCTCTATGACCCGACAGATGATGAGATAATGCGTGAGCAGGCTGTCTGGCAGGCAAAGCTGTGGGAGCTGAACCGGCTGCGCCCTGATCAGACGGACGAGATAGATGCATACATGCGGGAGGTGTTTGCTGAGTGCGGCGACAACAACTATATCCAGCTGCCGTTCAATGCGAACTGGGGCGGGCATCACGTCCACTTCGGTTCCAACATATATGCCAACTTCAATCTGACCTGTGTTGATGACGGGCATATCTATGTAGGCGACTGGACCAAGTTCGGGCCGAACGTGACGATAGCCTCAGCAGGGCATCCGCTGGAGCCTGAGCTGAGAAGGGAGCCGTGCCTGCAGTACAACAGGGATGTGCATATCGGATCGAATGTATGGATCGGTGCCGGCACCGTCATAGTGCCGGGAGTAAGTATCGGAGATAATACCGTTATCGGAGCAGGCAGTGTGGTCACGAAGGACATTCCCGCCAATGTAGTCGCGTATGGCAATCCGTGCAGAATCGCAAAAGAACTATGAACTACACTATACCTGAAGACCCGAACATCCTATACAGCTACATGAACATGATGCTCAGAGACAGATACTGATGAACTATGCGATCAGAAAAAATGACTGAAATAGAAAAGATATCAGCTATTGCCAGGGAGTGCGGTGAAATAATGCTCTCTGCTCATAGTGGAACCATAGAATCAGAGATAAAAACAAGCCGCAGGGATGTGGTAACAGAATTCGACAAGAAGGTACAGGATCATGCGATCCTGGAGCTTTCAACAGCATTCAATGGCGCTCACTTCATATGCGAAGAAGGATATCTGTCGAGCGAAACGGCGGAAGGCCTTACCTTCGTGATAGATCCTATCGATGGAACTACTAATTTCACACATCACTACGGACACAGCTGTATTTCCATTGCATGCTTAGAAGACGGCAGACTGAAGGCGGCGGCAGTATATGATCCTTTCAAGGATGAAATGTTCACGGCGGAGAAGGGCGGGGGAGCATTCCTCAACGGAGAACGGATAAATGTTTCTTATGAGACATTGTCAGAGACCCTGGTCATTTTCGGAACGACTCCGGGCAATCCCGGCCTTATTGATGAAACTCTGGAAAGAGTCAGGTCGATCTACGGCAGATGTCAGGATATACGACGTACAGGCTCAGCTGCGCTGGATCTATGCTATGTAGCTGCCGGACGTGCAGGATTGTATTTTGAACTGGAGTTATCAGTTTGGGACTATGCTGCGGGTGTGCTTATTGTCGAAGAAGCCGGAGGTAAATGCCTGACAATCGATGGCAGGGAGCTTGTATGTGACCGGTCGGCAAAGAGTTCGATCATCGCGGGAAGCAGCGAAAGGATCGCAGAAAGCAGGATCATCAATAAGAATGGATAGATTGGCTGTGATCTTATGAGCAGCAGATGACAACAGGCTGAGGAGGACAATCTATTAAATTTATGGAGGAAGATAAAATGATCAAAACACCGGCAACAGAAGCGCTTGACGCTGTCAATGCAAAGTATGAGTTTCTGGAGGCTCCGGGAGCCATCAGCGGCGAGGACTATTCAAAGGCGATAGGCGCAGACAAGGCTGAGAGACTTTTCAAGACTCTGGTGATGAAGGGCGACACGACGGGCAGCATCTATGTGTTCGTCGTCCCGGCGCTTGCAAAGCTGTCGCAGAGGCAGACCGCAAAAGCGCTCGGAGAGCATGCCCTTGAGATGATAAAACCGGTCGAGCTCAAGCAGCTCACGGGGTATGTCCACGGAGGGACGTCTCCGCTCGGAATGACCAACCATTACAGAGTGATATTCGACGACTGCGCCGGCGGCATGGAGACCGTGATCATAAACGGCGGCGGAGGCGGATATCTTGTCGAGCTTACGCTGGATGAGTTCGCAAAGGCAGAGCCTTATGAGCTGATGCCGCTGAAGAAATAGAAAAGATGCGCATAGAAGACGGAACGACGGTAATAGGGAATCACAGCCATGCCGGCGACGCGGGCATAAGGAGCGTCACGCTTCCGGACAGCGTTCGCGAGATCGGCGTGGGAGCCTTTGCGGGCTGCGCCGAGCTTGAGAAGATCACACTGAATGAAGGGCTGATCCGCCTGAGGAAGGAAGTGTTCTCCGGCTGCGTCAGCCTTAAGGAGATAAATATCCCCGGTTCGCTTGAGAGCATAGGCGAGTGGGCGTTCAGGGACTGCAGGAGCCTCAGGGTCCTGCAGCTTCCGCCGGGCGTCAGGGAGATATGCGAGGAGGCATTCCTCTCATGCCCGAAGCTGACGATTCGCGCGGAGAAAGGGTCCTATGCCGCAGACTTTGCTGGGGGACACGGGATGAAGCTGGAAATCGTGACATGATGCTCCGCTTTTCGTTTCGATCCGAAGACGGCGCTGATCGTACTTATGTGCGATGCAGCCGCGAGCTACATCTCGTACAGGATATTCACCAGGCGCTGATGCAGACAGGAGGGCGGACGTATGAGAACCGATAAAAGGATACTGCTTATAGCGGTAACTGTCATGCTGGCGGCGGGCATCACCGCATGCGCATCGAAGCCGGCAGATGAAGAGGGGAGTGCAGAACCTGTGGAAACCGTATACACGCTCGAGTCGTCCCATGCCGTGGACGGCAGACAGGGCATCGCCTGGGAGGACGGCAGATACTATGTGAGCGGGAGCACCACGCTTTCCGTTTATGACGCTGGCTGGGAGCGGATAAAAACAGAGACCGAACCGTTCACGGCCTTCGATGCCGAGGTCAACCACATAGGCGACATCGATGCGTATAACGGAGAGATATACGCGGGCGTCGAGTACTTCATGGACGGGGCGGCTTCAAACATCCAGATGGCCGTATATGACGCTGAGACACTGCAGCTGAAGCGCACGTTCATGTTCGATGAGAGCAGCGGCCAGAAAGAGGTGTCCGGCATAGCGGTCGATCCCGACCATGGGTCGATGTGGATGTGCTCCTGGGGCGAGGACGAAAACGCCGCTTATCTGTACAGGTACGATCTGAAGAGCGGGGAGTACCTGGGCAAGGTGCGCATGAATGAGCCTCCTCAGCTCATACAGGGTGTCGCATACTATGACGGATGGATGTATATAACTGCAGATGACGGTTCGGCCGATGACGATGAGCCGGACCACGTATACAGGTGCTTCGTGGACCCGGACAAGGATGAGTTCACGGTGTCTCCGGCTAAGACTCTCGATGATGTTACCCGCCAGGGCGAGATCGAGGGCATCTCGTTCGACAGAGACAAAAAGCAGATGCTGGTCAGCTACAACAGAGGAGCGGTCATAGTCAAGGGAATGCCGAAGGGTTTCTACGACGGCTATGACGAAGAGATACACGAGATATTCGTCTACGACATGAAGACAGAGTAAACAGACATGTAAGGGGGCAAAGAGAAATGGAAAACAGGAAATTTACGGATTCGCTGACTGTCGATAAATCCGAAGTGAGCAGGTGCCTGCTCTGTCATGATCCGCAGTGCACTGCCGCCTGTCCGCAGAAGGCGCCGGTGGGCGATATACTCAGGTCGCTTTACCTCGAGAACTATATCGGCGCGGACAGGAAGCTCGGGGATACGGACTGCACCTACTGCAACGCGCCGTGTATGGACGCCTGTGTTCTTGCGGAGAAAGGGGGACCGGTAAAGATACGGCTCGTGAACATGGAGCTTCGCGAGGAGCATGAACATATGCCTGCGGCAAAGCTCGGGGCAGTCGATCTGTCTGCTGACATTTGCGGCGTGAGGCTCGAGAATCCGTTTCTGCTCTCATCATCCGTAGTCTCGAGCACATATGACATGTGCAAAAGAGCCTTCGAGGCCGGATGGGCGGGGGCTTCTTTCAAGACCATATGCAGCCTGACGCAGAACGAGGCGTCGCCGAGGTTCTCGGCCATGAGGAGCCACGCCAACGCGCTCTGCGGATTCAAGAACATAGAGCAGCTCTCCGACCATACGGTCGAGGAGAACCTCGAGATATTCAGAAAGCTGCATGCCGAATTCCCAGGCAAGGTGCTGATCGCTTCTATAATGGGGCAGAACGAGGACGAATGGACCAGCCTTGCTTCGAGGTTCGAAGAAGCCGGCGCGTCCGTCATAGAGTGCAATTTCTCGTGTCCTAACATGGAGAATGATGACCTTGGCATGACCATCGGGCAGTCCGAAGAGCTGATCGAGAGGTTCACGAGGGCCGTGAAGAGAGGGACGAGTCTCCCGGTGCTTGTGAAGCTGACACCTAACATTACGGACATGGTGCCGATGGCACTTGCGGCGAAGCGTGGCGGTGCCGACGGCATTTCCGCCATCAACACGATCAAATCGATAACAGGAGTGGACATCGACACCCTCGTGGCCCAGCCTGCCGTGCAGGGAAAGTCCATGGTCGGAGGCTATTCCGGAGCAGCGGTGAAACCGATAGCCCTGAGGTTCATATCGGACCTCGGCAGATGCGAAGAGCTCAGCGGCCTCCACATCAGCGGCATGGGAGGCGCGGAGACATGGCGGGACGCGCTTGAATTCCTGCTGCTCGGCGCAGGCAGCGTGCAGATCACTACGGCTGTCATGCAGTACGGGTACAGGATAATCGATGACCTCATCGAAGGCCTTTCGGATTACATGAAGTGCAAGGGCATAAGTTCCGTAAGGGATCTCGTCGGCGGCGCTGCAAAGACCGTAGTCGACCAGAACAGCATTGAGCGCGGACTGATCGTCTTCCCTGTGATCGATAAAGAAAGGTGCAACGGCTGCGGCCGCTGCTACATATCCTGCAGAGACGGAGGTCACCAGGCCATAGAATTCGACCTTGAGACGAGAAGGCCGGGACTGATCGGAAGCAAGTGCGTGGGGTGCCACCTCTGCAGGCTGGTGTGCAGCGCCGGCGCGATCAGAGCGGCAGATAAACCGGTTCGGAGGTAAGTGAAGCAGGCGTGACGTCAGTGGACAGGACTTCGATCATAATCGGGAATATACTCTGTCTGTGCGCGATGGTAACGGACTCTTTCAGCGGCACGAGGAAGAAGCACAGCGAGATAATGGCTGTGCAGATCGTGAGCCAGTTTTTTTACGCTGCGTGCTCGATAGTGCTGAGGGGTTACAGCAGCACTGTCCAGAATGTCGTTGCCGTATTCCGCAACTATGCGGCGATGAAAAACATCAAGAGCAGGGCTCTTGAGTGGACGCTCATAATGGCGGGTGTTGTCCTGGGCGCGTTCTTCAACAACCGCGGACTTCTGGGCTGGCTGCCGATCATCGCGAACTTCGAATATTCGGTAGCAGTGTTCAAGCTCAGGGACAATGAGAGAGCTCTCAAGCTGGCGTTCATCGTCAACATGGTATTGTTCGCTGTTTTCAGCGCTGTGATAATGAATTATGTGGGAGTTCTGTCCTGCTCTGTCATCACGGTCACGACCGCCGTCTCTCTGGTAAAGGGGCTGAAAGAAGAAACGGACCGCAAAAGCTGAAAGATTTGCGAAATGCATTTAAAATTTTTAAAACATAAAGGATTGATTGAAATTATTTTGCCAAGGAGACTCTGAAGTGAGAAAAAACCGATTTTGCAGCATGATGATCAGAACGGTCAGCGTCTGTCTGGCGTTGATCTTTGTTTTGACATTTTCTATTTCTTTCACGTTTGCCGCAGGCGGCGCGGAGGACGGGGATCCGCCGGATGTTTCCATAAGGGACCTCGAGGGAAAGACCATAGGAGTCCAGACTGGCAGCATCTTCGATAAATATGTCGAAGAAGCGATACCCGGCGCGAAAGTAGAATACTTCAGCACCTTTACGGACGAGGTCAATGCTCTCAGAGCGAAAAAGATCGACGGCCTGTCCACGACGGAAACTACCCTGAGCCAGCTCATGAAGCAGGAGGGCGGCATTGCCACGGCAAAGGAACCTCTGGGCGAGATCGGCACGTGCTTCCTCTTTCCGAAGAACGAGCAGGGCAAGGTGCTGGTCGGCCAGATGGATGAGTTCCTCACCGGGCTCGAAGAGAGCGGTGAGCTCGCGCGCATCCACGATGCCTGGACCGGGAATGATGAATCTCTGAAGGTCCTCGGAGCTGATCCCGACTCGCTCCCGGCAACGAACGGCACGCTGAGATTCGTCACCGAGGGAACCTTCCCTCCGTACGACTATTTTTCAGACAATAAGCTGGTGGGCTATGAGGTCGACCTGGCAGTCAGGTTCTGCGAGGAGTACGGCTACGGCATAGAGCTGATAGATATGAACTTCGATGCCCTCATGCCTGCTCTTCAGTCGGGAAAGTGCGACTTCGGAGCATCCGGCATAGCATCGACCGAGGAACGCAAGGAAAAAGTATACTTCTCGGTGCCTGACTATTACGAAAAGATACAGGTCGCCGTCCTCGCGGAATCCTCCACGGGAGAGGGCTTCATATCTTCGGTAAAGACCAGCTTCTACAGGACTTTCATACAGGAGAACAGATACCAGCTCTTCCTGAAGGGCATAATGACCACGATACTGATCACGGTGTGCTCGGTGCTGCTTGGGACGGTGATCGGATTCCTTGTGTACCTGTGGTGCAGAAGAGGCGGAAAGATCGCGAACAGGGTGACATCGTTCTGCGTATGGCTGGTGCAGGGCATGCCGGTCATCGTGCTGCTGATGATCCTTTACTATGTGATACTCGGAAAGGTATCGATAAGCGGCATGTGGGTATCGGTGATAGGATTCACTCTGGTATTCGCGGCTTCTGTGTACAGCATGATAGTCTCCGGCGTAAAGGCGGTGGACTACGGGCAGACCGAGGCATCATACGCGCTCGGCTTCACGGACAGGGAGACCTTTTTCGGCATCATACTCCCGCAGGCGGCTCAGCACTTCATGCCGATGTATAAGGCTGAGATAGTCAGCCTCATCAAGGCTACGGCCGTCGTCGGATACATTGCGGTGCAGGATCTCACCAAGATGGGCGACATAATCCGCAGCCGTACTTACGAGGCGTTCTTCCCGCTCATAGCCGTGGCGGTGATATATTTCATTATTTCTGCGATCCTTACATGGATCGTCAGCAGGATAACGGCATCTGCCGATCCTGAAAAAAGAAGTGTTTCAAAGATCCTGAAGGGGGTGAAGACAGATGATTGAATTCAGACATATGCAGAAGGCATACGGGTCATCGGTCATCCTGAAGGACATCAATACAGTGGTGAACGAAGGGGACGCCATCGCGCTGATCGGACCTTCGGGCACGGGCAAATCGACTCTGATGAGATGCCTGAATTTCCTTGACCCTCCTACGGGCGGGCAGATATTCGTCGACGGGGTGGAGCTGACCGCTCCGGGCTGCGACATCAACAAGATGCGACAGAAGATGGGGATGGTGTTCCAGTCCTACAATCTCTTCAACCACATGACCGTCATAGAGAACATCATGTATGCTCCGGTTAAGCTGCTCGGACTGAGCAGGCAGGAGGCTTACGACAGGGGGATCGAGCTGCTCAGGCAGGTCGGGCTTGCGGAGAGGGCTCTCAAGTATCCTTCGTCGCTTTCCGGCGGGCAGAAGCAGCGTGTCGCCATAGCGCGTACTCTCGCCATGGATCCCGAGATAATACTCTTCGATGAGCCTACGAGCGCCCTCGATCCGACCATGGTGGGTGAGGTCGAGGCGGTCATAGAGGACCTCGCACGCAGCGGCAAGACCATGATGATAGTCACTCATGAGATGAGGCTGGCGAAAAAGGTATCGAACCGTGTGCTTTACATGGACGAGGGGATCATCTATGAAGACGGGATGACCGAGCAGATCTTCGAGCATCCTGTCAAAGACAAGACGCGCAGGTTCGTGAGAAGACTGAAAGTGCTCGAACTCAACATCAACAGCAGGGATTACGACTTTGTAGGCGCGGCATCCGAGATCGACCAATACTGTTACAAAAACAGGATCCCGCAGAGACTGTGCAACGGCATACAGGCGGTCGTGGAGGAACTCTGTTTCAATATACTTAAGCACGAGCTCCCGGAACCGAATATCAATGTAGTGGCCGAATATTCGGAAAAACATGAGTCCGCATATATCACGGTCAGGTATCCGGGCGATTTCATACCTCGCAGCACAGACGATCAGATACCTCTGAAGATGCTCGATGTGTTCAGCAGCACGCAGGAATACAGCTACGATGAAGAGTCGGGAATGAGCACGGTCTTCATCAGGATACTTGACAGGTGAAAACGCCGGGATATACGGACAGATGCATGGAACGGCATATTATATTGGCCGATCAGGGATCACAGAGTAATTATCACGTCCCTCAGGGATGCCGGAAACGATGTCTTTCACGATCGATCCGGGCCCCTCTTGAATGATGAAAAATTACGATTTATTATAAATGGGTAACAACAATAATACGAGGAGACCTGGTAACATGGAAGAAAAAAAGACATCCGGAAAGAGGCAGCAGAGGATCATCAGGCCGGCAGATTATACGTTCAGCGAACTGCTCAGGTCTGCATGCGTACTGTTCGGAGATGATCATACAGCCTTTATTTCGGACGGGGACAAGCTCACATACGGTCAGATGAGGGATCTCACGGACAGACTTGCCGTGAGCCTGATCAGAGAGCATTCTCTGATGCCCGGAGATAAAGTGATCATCATCGGCGCCAACAGCAACGACTGGCTCGCGTATTTCTTTGCGATCATCAGGGCGGGCTGCGTGGCTGTAGTGGAGAATCCGGCCCTTCATGCCGAAGAGATCATAAAGCATCTGGGCAGGATCGATTGCAGCCTCATACTGACAGGCAAGGTGAACACAGAGACATCTGACGTTCTGAAAGAGAGATTCGGAGAGAAGGCACTCAGCTTCAGCGATATCGTACCGGCAGAGATAACAGCTGACAATGTAAAGATGCTTGATGAGCTTGAGAAGAACCTCCCTGCGCGCAGGGACGCCATCAGCTATTTCACATCCGGCTCTACTTCAGAGCCTAAGGTGGTGCTGCTTCCGCAGGAGTCAGTCGTCCATGATGCATATCAGACGGTAATGAGACTCAGAGAAACGAATGAATTCTACATCGTCTGTGTGCCTCTTTCACATGTCCTTGGTCTCGCGCTGGCGCTGAGATACTTCATCACCGGCGGGACCGTCATACTGTGTGACAACCATCCGGCAAAGATTATCGATGTGCTCAGAGACTATCCGGTCAGAGAACTTCTCGATGTCCCGACAGTCCTGAAAATGATGATGGATCATCCGGATTTTGAAACTGTCGCAAGACCGCGCATCGATTATCTGATCAGCGGGACAACGACGGTCTCGCCTGAAGAGCGGGCGGAATTCGAAGAAAGATTCGGATGCAGGCTCATAGTGTGCTACGGAATGACAGAAGCTTCCTGTGCCATCAGCATCCCTGAGTTCGACGCGCCGCTCGAAAAACGTTACGAAACTGTCGGCAGAGCTCTTGACGGGATCGACGTCAGGATAGGGACCCTTTCATCGGACCCTGCGGCAGATCCGTTCTGCCGTACAGGAGAGACCGGAGAAGTGCTTGTCGGAGGGCCTACCGTGATGAACGGTTATGCGCTTGCCAATGACTCCGACGAAATAATCGATGAAAGAGGATACCTGCACACGGGGGATCTGGGTCATCTGGATGAAGACGGATATCTTCATCTCAGCGGCAGAAAAAAGAACATCATCATCAAAGGCGGAGAAAACATCATTCCGGCAGAGATAGAGAAAGCCATCTCCGAAATCAAAGCTGTAAGCAGCGTAGCCGTAATAGGAGTGCCGGATGAAAAATACGGCGAGGAGATCGCAGCGCTGGTGATTCCGAAAGACGGGTGCACCGTGACGATAGATGCAGTAAGGGAAGCAGTGGCAAAGGACTACACGAGATTCAAGCAGCCGAAGTACCTTCTTCTGTACGATGCTTTTCCGATGTCGATACTGGGCAAGCCGGACAGCAAAGCTCTTAAGGAGGATGCACTGAGCAGGCTCAAAGATTCGTTGGAGGGAGCGGGATCAGATGAGTAAAATGAAATGGGTCGATCTTATCAAGACGATCAAGGTGACGCTTGTATCGTTCATAGCCCTGATAATGTTCGTGGGCATGAGCGTGGGCAACCTGCTCGGGACTAGCTGGTCCGGTCCTGCCGTTGCGATAATGACCAACAGGTATTATGACAAACAGGCGGTGATGGATCTCAGGGCGGTCTCTGCGGACGGCTTCGATGAGGCGATGATCGACCGTATACGCGCGATAGATGACGTGGCCGCCGCCGAGGGCATATATACAGCGGATGCATTCATGCGCATAAACGGAGATAGAGAACTCTTTTCCGTGATTTCCGTCACGGATGATATAGATAAGCTCGAGATCATTGAGGGTACTCTGCCCCAGGCGCCTGATGAGATAGCGATCGACCGCAAAATGGCTGAAGACAGGTATTACAGCCTCGGCGATGTCATATCGCTGGACAGCTCGCTCGAAGAGCTTACGGGCTATCCGGTAAGCAGCCTCGGAAAGTCGAGATTCAAAATCACAGCAATAGTGCAGCACCCTGAATTCATATCCTCGGCCGAGGGTTCAGCCAAGGGGTATTCAGCTGCTTACAGACGCTCTTTCCGTTACTACGCGATGGTCGATGAGAGCGCGTTCAATGACGATGTATATTCCGGCAAATACAATGCCGTTCTCATGCGCATGAAGAGCCTTGAGGGGGCTGACAGATTTGCCGCCGGCTACAATAGTAAGGTCCAGGCTGCAGAGGACCGCATCACCGGTGCGCTGGGCGATGACAACAGCATGAGCCTTACGGATATCACATCCACCTTCGGTTTTTATTCGGTCAATGTGGCCCAGAAGACCGGAGGCAAGGTCGCGTCTGTCTTCTCATCGTTCTTCTTTGCCGTCGGACTGCTCGTGTGCTATTCCACGATCCTTCGCATAGTGGAGGAGGAAAAGCGACTCATAGGGACCAAGATGGCAAACGGCTTTACGAGAGGCGCTGTCACGACCAAGTATCTTATGTACGTGGCGCTGGCAGTAACGCTTGGCGTGGTGATGGGCATCTCAACAGCATTCATGATGTCGCGCGTCACACAGCAGGTCGTCACTTCTACGCTGACGTTCGGAAGCGCGGGTGAGACATATGATTATTACGATGCGAAACAGACCCTTATCGTCGTTGCCGCAGAGTATGTTCTCATGCTTCTGATCGCCGTGTTTGCTTCCGCGAAACAGCTCAGGATGAAGATCACCAGCCTGCTGAACAACAGCAAGGAAAACAGCAGGATCTTTACACTCATCAGCAGGAGTCCACTGGTGCGAAAGGCGTCTGTGAGCATACAGTCCTTTGTCTACAATATCTCGATGGACAGTTCCAGGGTCATCGCCACCATAGTCGGCATAGCGGGAAGTATCGCCCTGCTGATCGCGCCTGCGTCGCTGTACTTTACCCTGATACAGACTCCGCAGACACAGTATGAAGAACTGTTCCGTTTCGATCATACTGTGCAGTATTCCGACGAGGAGAGCGAAGAAAAGGTGATCAGCATGCTCGATGAAGCAGGAGCGAAGTATGCAAAGGTTTATTCCGAAGACGCTCTGCTCTCAAGAAACGGAGAGAAAACAGGGAGCGTAAGGCTCATCGTGACGGATGATCCGGAGAGTTTCAAAACGATGGTAGATCTTCAGGATCCGGACACACATGATGAGATAGACCTGAGCGATAAAGGAGTCATGATATGGCAGGCCGAAGGTAAAGACTATGGTACTGCTGCGGGCGATGTCATGAAAATAACATCGTACAGCGGAGACAATTACAGCTTTGAAGTGGAAGGGCTGTACAGATGCTATGATTCCGGAGCTTACCGTTTATTCATGACTTCGGATGTCTATGAGCAGGTTACGGGAAAAGACTTTGAAGCTAACGCTGTCCTGACATCGGTATCTGACGAGACGGCGAGAGAGCTTGCCGATATAGACGGAGTGCTCGGATGTATCGATGACTACGACGCATGCCTGTCGTTCTACAACAACATGAAACTGATATACGGGGGCATACTGGGTCTGGTACTTGTGCTGTCGGCGATAATAGCCTTCCTGATACTCCTCAATCTGAACATACAGTTCGTAAAGGAGAAGAAGATGGAGCTTACCGTCATGAGGATCAATGGTTTCTCTGTGGGAGCGGCAAGGATGTATATCATAAGGGACAACATATTCCTGACCGTGCTTGCCACGATCATCGGAGTGATCGCAGGCATATTCCTTGGAGGCATGCTCAACTCCGCTTTGCAGATGGAAGGACAGTGCATGCTGAGTTCGCCGAGTGTGCCGGGATGTGTGTTCGGAGTTGCGGTGACCATGATCTATGTGATCATAACCAACATAATAGCGGTAAAACCGATCGGCAAACTCGATCTGACAGATATAAGCAAGGCATAGAGAGATAAAAGGTGGGAGCAATGACAGATTCTAAAATCAGCTATCTGAAAGCAATGAAGCGGCTGAACACCGCAATACCTGAGGCGAAGGACCTGCAGGAAGGCCTTCAGACAGGGCTTGACATCATACTTGAGGACTTCGGTTTTGAATACGCGGTCATCTGGTATCCGGACAAGAGCGGAGACAGGGAGGTTCTTCGCCCTGCATACTGGGTGGGCGATTTCAACCTGACTACAGCCGAATGCCCGCTCGAAGGCAATATCGTCGGACGGGTCTTCACGGGCAGGAGTGCCGAGATGCACAATAACTGTGACAGCTCAGTGACTGAAGGCCTTGACTTTCTGTCAGGCATAGATGTAAGGAACATTGAGTGCATACCGGTAGCGGCCGGCTATGACGCAGTCGGATGCATCCTGCTCATCAACAGGGCGGGCGGCGCGGATATCACCGAGGATGAGCATAATGTCATGGACATGTTCGGCATACTGCTTTCGATGTACTTTGACGACAATGATGCCATCTATGAGTCGATGCACAGACGCAGCGTCCTCGCAACGATGAGAGATATCCGCAAGGATTACAAAAACGGAGATATCGTGACTCACGTTCTCAAGGGAGTGGATGTGGATATACGGGAAGGTGAATTCCTGGTCCTGCTGGGAGAATCCGGCTGCGGCAAGTCCACTCTGCTGAACATAATCGGAGGCATAGACACGGCCACGTCCGGAACCTTCACATTCAGAGGAGAAGACTACAGCGACCCGGGCGAAAAGGTCCTTACAAAATACAGAAAAGAGAATATAGGATTCATATTCCAGTCATATAACCTGATGCCGAACATGACGGCAATACAGAATCTGAAATACATCGCAGAGCTCAACCGGGACAGCCTTGATCCAGAAGAGGCTCTCAGACTGGTGAAACTGGACGGAAAGGGAGATAATTATCCGTCCCAGATGAGCGGCGGACAGCAGCAGAGGGTCTCTATCGCAAGAGCTCTGGTAAAGCAGCCTCAGATGATACTGGCCGATGAGCCTACGGCGGCGCTTGACTATGAGACGAGCATCGAGGTGCTGCAGGCTCTTGAGGAACGTGTGGCAGCAGGAATGACGCTGGTCATGGTCACACATAACGAAGAGATCGCCAGGATGGCGAACAGGGTGATCCGGATGAAATCTGGAGTCATTTCCTCGATAAAGATAAATCCGCATCCTGCAAAAGCAGCCGATCTGTCGTGGTAA
>JAFRFA010000043.1:0-3380 GCA_017434585.1 Mogibacterium sp.
GAGCATGGGCTTTATCGTCCCAAGATATGACGGCGAGATCCTGTTGAGTATGATGCCCCGTATGAGCTTTTCGCTGTCGTCCGCAAGTATGCCCCTGATGAGCGAGAGCATGGTCTGCCCCATGCCCTTCACATCCATTATGAGAAGCACCGGAGTCCCGCTAAGGACAGCTGCGTCATAGCACGAGCCTCTGCCTCCCGGGCCGGCGACCCCGTCGTATATCCCCATCACGCCCTCGATGACAGCCGCCTCTGCGCCGCTTCTGCACAGCATCTCCCTTATCTCTTCTTCGCTCGAAAAGAAGGTGTCGATATTGCCTCCCGGCACTCCTGTCACCATGCGGTGGAACATCGGATCGATATAGTCCGGACCGCATTTGTACGTTCTCACATCGAGACCCCTTCTTTTCAGAACCTCGAGCAGACCGCAGGTGATTATCGTCTTGCCGCTCCCGCTCTTCGCTGCGGCCGTCATCACTCTCGGAAGCATCATTCTCTTTCTCCGAGAGTGAAGGCTGCGATTATTACAGGATTCTCGGCAGTCATCAGGTGATATTTCCCAAGTTCTCTCGATCTTGTGACAGATATCTGCTCTATGCTGAGATCCGTGATCGCATATTCCGAAAGAATGCTCTGTATCTCGGCCATCGTCTCAAGGCTCACGGCGTTTATGACTACGCGTACGCTTCCCGGAGTCCCGGAGAGCACATCCAGCATCTCCTTCAGGCTGCCCGAGCTGCCGCCGATGAAGACATGGGTCGGGGCCTCGAGCCCCTCGAACGCCTCAGGAGCCTTGCCGTTTACGACTTCTATGTTCGAAAGGCCGAATTTTCCAGCGTTCTTTTCGATAAGGTCGCACGCCGCTTTTCTCATCTCTATGGCATATACCTTCAGACTGCTGCTCTGCATCGCTGCTTCGCAGGATATCGCTCCGGTGCCGCTTCCTATGTCGTAGAGCACCGAGTCCTCTTTCAGGCCGAGCTTTATGATGCTGAGGTGCCTTATGTTCTCTTTGGTCATAGGGACCTTGGCTCGCATGAACTCTCCGTCCGCGATCACCGGCATAAGAGCCTTTGGTGCCGGCGCTTCATCCGGTTCTGCCGCTTCTGCCGCAGGCATCGCTTCCGTTTCCGCTGCAGGCGCCGCTTCCGTTTCCGCCGGCTCTTCCGGCACTGCCGGCTTCTCGTTCAGGATAAGCGCGGTATACAGGCCTTTTCCCGTCACATAAGCGCATTCATCAGTCCTCAGCAGTTCTATCCTCTCTTCAGGACCTGACAGCTGATGTCCCAGCACTACCATGCATTCTCCGAGTCCGTTCTCAGAGAGCAGGCTCCCGAGCCTTTTTACGTCCTCGTCGCCGGAAAGCAGCAGGAAGGTCCTGCGGTGCCTCTTCACTGCGTCTATCACCTTCGCCTCATTCTGCTCATCGCCTGTCCTGCCGTGCATGCTGCAAAGACCGGCATCGGTATATGTTTCTCCCGTAAGCGCAGAAAGATACGCAAACGAAGAGATCCCCGGATGCAGCTTTATTTTGTGCGCGATCCCGCTTTCCTGCAGCTGTGCTGCAAGCTCCGGCAGTATCCTCGTGGCGCCGCTGCAGAAACCGGTGTCCCCGGAGAAAAGCACTGCCGCTCTTTCAGGTCTGCGCTCTTCGAGCACAGGTACTATATCGCCGGCAAGGTAGAACGGGTATGCCTCCCTGTCTCTGTACGGCGCTATCATCCTTTTTGCGCCGAAGAGGATATCCGCTTTCCCGATCGCTTCGCGGGCTTCGGCTGTCATCAGCGACTCTCTGCCCGGGCCGGTCCCGACAAGGTCTATGTGCATCAGCGGTTTCATATCGAAGAACATTTCAAGTGCTTCGTTTACCGGCATTCCCTGCTCTTCGACAGGCCTGCCGATGATATATGCCGGGATGCCGCACTCGCGGGCGGCGCTTATCTTCTCATAGAATCCGCCCTCCGGTCCGCTCGCCTTAGTTACGAGGACGCTTATATCGTACTGCCTGATGGTCGCGGTATTCATCTCGTGGCTGAATGGTCCCTGCAGGGCCATCACCTGTCTGCCGCTTATGTCGGCTGCGCTGCAGTACCTTATGCTCTCCTCGGACGGAAGCACTCTCGCAAAGAGCCTGCTTCTCACATCAGGATCGGCAGCATAGACCGCTATGTCCCTGCTGCCCGTCGTGAGCAGTATGTTTCCCTCCGTTTCCTTCAGAGCTTCGGCGCATGAGGCGGCATCCTCAAATACGCGGCTGCCTTCGATCATGTCCGGCCCCGTCTCAGGCCTGAGTATCCTCACGTATCCCTTGCGGGTGTTTTCACAGGCCTTCCTGATGTTTTCGGAGACTTCCTCCGCATAAGGATGGGTAGCGTCGAATACCGATGATGCCTCGGCGCTTATCAGCTCCTGCATCCCTTCGGCGTCAAGCCTGCCCTGTCTTATGTCGGCATACGGAGTCTTTTCCATCACGAGTTCCCCGTATTCCGTCGCTACACAGACGATGTGATCGATGCCGGCAGCAGAAAGCTTTTCCGACATCTGTCTTCCTTCAGTAGTTCCTGAGAATATGATTGGTTTCTTCATAATTTGTAACCTCTTGGTGTGATTAGTCTGCCGCCGTTGATGCGGCTCTGCGAATTGCCTATGAACACGGTGGTGAACATATCCACCTGTTCGCCCCTGAGTTCTGCCAGAGTGCAGGTGCGGTATTCCTCTCCGTCCCTTCCGATGCTCCTGACATAGCCGCACGGCCTGGTCCCTTCTATCGTTTCGAGCAGTATATCGCATGCTTTCTGAAGATAGTCATGGCGTTTTTTGCTGGACGGATTATATATCGCTATGGCGAAGTCACCTTCAGCCGCGGCTCTCAGCCTTTTTTCTATGAGTTCCCACGGAGTCAGGAGATCCGACAGGCTTATGACGCAGAAGTCGTGGTTGAGAGGAGCGCCCAGCACGGCAGCCCCGCTCGATGCGGCGGTGATGCCGGGGATCACTTCTATATCGATGCCCGAAGCTTCCTCACCGAGTTCTTCCTTTATTCCGAACATCAGCGATGCCATGCCGTAGATCCCGGCGTCGCCGCTGCATACCATAGCGACGTCGTTTCCCTTCACGGCCTCTGCGAAGGCAAGCCTGCAGCGCTCCGCCTCCAGTTTCATCGGAGTCGTGAGCATCTTCTTTCCGCTGAACCTCTCTCCGAGCAGGCCGAGATATACCGTGTATCCGACGATGACGTCCGCGGCATCCAGCGCTGCAAGCGCCTGCTGCGTCATCATGTCCTCCCTGCCCGGCCCCATGCCGACTATCTTTATCGTGCCTTTATCCATTATACTCTCTCCGCGACCGCAATGGTCATTCCGTTTTCGGATGTTTTTCTGA
>JAFRFA010000005.1:0-2228 GCA_017434585.1 Mogibacterium sp.
GCGCGAAGAGGCCGACAGGAGGGTCGACGAGGTGCTCGGACGCCTCGGTCTCGAATACCTGAAGAACCGTTACAATCATAAGATCTCGGGCGGAGAAAAGCGCATGGCAGCCATCGCAACGATACTCGCAATGGAGCCGGAGGCGATACTCATGGATGAGCCGACATCTGCGCTCGACCCGTACAACCGCCGCATCGTGATCAACACGATAAAGGGACTCCCTCAGACCAGGCTGATCGCCTCGCATGACCTCGACATGATACTAGATACCTGCGACAGGGTCATACTCATCTCGGGCGGGCGCATCGCTGCGGACGGTCCTGCGCGGGATATCCTGACGGACAAAGAGCTGCTCGAGGCGAACCGCATGGAGCTCCCGTTCTGCTTCACAGACCGTTGAACTTGTCTAAAACGGACTTAGATAGTACTATTACTGTGTATGCAGAGATGTATCTGTGAAAGAAAAAGACAATAGAAAAGCAAGCAGACGTAACAGGAATAAGATGAGCAAAGTATACATAACAGGACACAGGAACCCGGATCTCGACAGCCTCTGCGCCGCGCTTTCGTATGCGAAGCTGAAGAACCTGACGGATCCGGATAACGATTATGTGCCGGTACACTGCAGCCCGGTCTCGGACAGTGTGCGCAGACAGATGGAGGCCATGGAGCTCGGGATACCGGCATATAAAAAAGACGTGTACCCTAAGGTAAGGGACGTGATGCTGACCTCGCCTGCCCGCATGCAGGCGGAGGCGCCGATATACGATCTGATCAGGACGTACAGCACCGACAAGCCTTCGGTCGTTCCGATCTACGAGGGAGAGGAATTCAGGGGCCTTCTGAGCGTGGATGACATCACGGGATGGTTCCTGACGGACAACAAGGAGGAGATACCTGTATACAGGTTCACCGTGGACAACATACTCCGGGTCATACCGGGCAGGCTTCTCCACAGAGGCAAAAGCGATATCATCGAGGGCTCGCTCCTCGTAGGGGCGGCTACTTTCGAATCGTTCTGCGACTTCCTTGAGAGGGTCAGCGGCTGCATAGTCGTGCTGGGCACCAGAAGGGAACACATCGAATATGCCGTCAAAAAGCAGGTGCCGGCGATCATCATCGCCGCTGACGGAGAAGCTCCTGACATAGACTTCAGCGGCTATGAAGGCTCGGTCTTCGCGACTGACCTCGGAACTGCAGAGACGCTGAGGAGGGTCAGGCTGGCGGAATCCGTCGAGACCATGATGGAGACGGAGACGGAGACCATCGAAGCGGATGATCTTTTCATCGACGGCAAGGCCATCTTCGCGAATTCGCATACAAGAGGTCTGGCAGTCATGGACGGAGGGAAGTTCGCGGGATTCGTCACCAGAAGATGCTTCCTCGATCTGCCTGAATACAACGTGATCATGGTCGATCACAACGAGCCGGCCCAGAGCATAGACGGCATAGAGACCGCGAACGTGATCGAGATCATAGATCATCACAGGCTGGATTCGCTCTCGACTAGGATGCCTATATTCATCGCGGCGGAGCCTCTCGGAAGCACATGCACGATAGTCTATCAGCAGTTCCTGAGGCACGGGCTGATGCCTGATCAGGAGACTGCACGTATCCTGCTGACCGGCATCATCGCGGACACCCTCATACTCAGGAGTCCGACTACCACGGCTTCGGACATCAGCACGGCCGAGATGCTCGCGAGACTCGCGAAGGTGCCGAGCATAGAGGAATTCGGAGAGAAGCTCTTCAGTATAACGGACAACCTGGCGACACAGGACCCGAAGGAGATGATACTTTCCGACTTCAAGAAGTACGAATCCGGAGGGGTAAAGATCGGTGTCGGGCAGTGCGAGGTAACGACCCTGAAGGACGTCGACGCGTATGCGGACAGGTATCTCGGGGCTCTCGCAGAGATCGCGGAAGCACAGGGCCTCGACTGGACGCTCCTGATGATCACGGACGTTCTGAGAGAAAAGAGCGTTCTTCTCACGAGCGGCCACAGGGCGGCGAGGAACCTGCAGTACAGCAGACTGTCGAAGGGCATGTACAGCATGCCCGGCGTCATGAGCCGCAAGAAGCAGCTCCTGCCGATGCTGATATCCGCGACGACAGTATAGAAAGGACAGAGAATGGGTGTCAAGACCAACTGGTACAAGGAAGCTGTGGTATACCAGATATACCCGCTGAGCTTCATGGATTCGAACAACGACGGCATGGGAGACATA
>JAFRFA010000044.1:0-10434 GCA_017434585.1 Mogibacterium sp.
CCGAGCTTTCTCACGAGGGCCTCGTCATCGAGTCTCACCGTGGCGGATATGCCGCTCCACTGCGAGGCCGGATCGAGCTCTCCGCCCCATACCATGCACTCGGCAATGTACGGGCATGCAAGAAGGTAGCTCTCGAGCTCCTCAGGGAAGACGTTCTTGCCGTTGCTTGCGATTATGACGTTCTTCTTGCGGCCCGTGATGAACACGTAGTTGTCGCGGTCGAGGTATCCGATGTCGCCGGTGTGGAACCATCCCTCTTCATCTATCACGGCTTTCGTGTTCTCTTCGTCCTTGTAATAACCCATCATCACCTGCGGCCCGCGGAAGCAGATCTCGCCTATGCCGTTGCTGTCCGGATCAAGTATCTTGCACTCTGTAAACGGCATGATGTGGCCGGCCGAAGAGTTTTTCATGTACTTGCGCTTTGCCGGATTGAGGGCGACTATCGGGGAGCACTCCGAAAGACCGTAGCCCTGGATGGCGTTGAAGCCTATGTTGCAGAACGAGTCCAGGATAGCCCCGTCTATAGGAGCTCCGCCCGAGATCAGGGTGTGGAGCCTTCCGCCGAAGACGGCCTCGATGTCCTTCGTGACCTTCTTAGGCAGCTTCACCTTGAAGCGGCTCGCCTCGCGGTCCATGAGCTCGAAGACCTGCATCTGCTTTTCGTTCAGACGGTCGCTCATCGAGCGTCTTATCTTGTTATGGAAGTTCTCGATTATCGCAGGCACGGCCAGCATGATGGTCGGCTGGACCTCGAGTATGTCCTTTCTGATGTACTTGAGCCCGCGGCAGAACGCGACAGTCGCTCCGCTGTATACGCAGGATAGGAAGGTCGCCGTGCACTCGTAGCAGTGATGCATAGGCAGCACCGAGAAGCAGATGTCCTTCGGCCGCGCTTCGAACATCGACTGCACCAGCATGGTGTCGAGCATGAGATTGCGGTGGCTCAGCATGACTCCCTTCGAGACGCCTGTCGTTCCGCTCGTGAAAATAATCGACGCGAGGTCTGTGTTCACTACCTGTGATTCCTCATAGCGGCGGTCTCCGTTCCAGAGCATGTGGCGGCCGTTTTCGCGGAGCTTTATCCACGACAGCAGGCCGTTTTTTTCGTCCTCGTGCTCCTCCATGTCGGCGTTGATGACGTATCTGAGGCGTGTCCTGCCGTCCGCTTTGATGTTCTTGAATATCTCGTAGTACTTGTTGTTTATCGTGATGACGGCTTCGACGTCGCCCTTTATGGTCAGCTGCTCGAGCTCGCTCTGATTGAGCTCCCTGTCGAGAGGGACCACGACGCCGACTCCTCCGACGATCGCGAGATATGACTCGCCCCATTCCGAGGAGTTTCTGCCGATGAGGCCAATGTGCCTCTCTTCGAGACCGAGTTCGATGAGGGATGTACCGATCGCGTACACATCCTCGCGCGCCTGGCGGAAGCTGATCTTTCTGAACGGCTGGTTCGGCTTGTACTTCTGCATGAAGAGGGGCAGATCAGGGTGCTCTTCGGCGCTGTAGTCCAGCATGTCCCTGAGATCTGTCACCACGTGCTTGTCCTTGAAGAGGTAGCGCTTGTCCTTCGACTTCTTGAGCTCTTCGAGCATCTGGCCGATGACTTCACGCTCGCGTCTCTTTATGTTTCTGTATTCTGAATCCGTGAATCTTCTGCTCATTCCCTGTTCCCCTGCGGATGCTTCTCTGCCTGCGGAAGCGGGACTCTGCCCCTCTTCCGATATAGCGTGCATTGTCCGCTGTTTTTAATTATAATTGTAACGGTAATATATTCGTGAATTGTAACTATGGGATTATACCATACTTACGCGTAAAAGAGAGGAAATATATAAAACATGGAACTCAGTGAACTGAAAATAATCGATCTGAAGGAGAGCATACTCGCCGACAACGACGCGGACGCCGAAAAGCTCCGCAAAGAGACTGCGGATCAGAACGTATACTACATCAATGTGATGTCCTCTCCGGGAGCGGGCAAGACGACTACGCTGCTGGGCTTGACAGGAAAACTCAGGGATGACTACAAAATAGGCGTGCTCGAGGCGGACATCGACGGCGATGTGGACACGAAGACGATGCTCGACGCGGGCCTGAAGGCAGTACAGCTCCACACGGGCGGCATGTGCCACCTCGATGCCGACATGAGCAGGCAGTCTCTCAAAGAGATCGGCGCGGAGGACCTCGACCTCGTCATACTCGAGAACGTCGGGAACCTCGTGTGCCCTGCGGAATTCGACACGGGAGCCGATATGGATCTCGTCATACTCTCGGTGCCAGAGGGAGACGACAAGCCTCTCAAGTACCCTCTGATGTTCGAAAAGGCGGATGTCGTGCTGCTCAACAAGATCGACGCGATGGAGGCCTTTGACTTCGATGTCGACAGGTTCAGAGAGTATGTCGCGATGAGAAATCCTGACGCGCCGGTATTCCTCGTATCCGCGGCGACAGGCGAGGGCCTGGATGCGGTCGCGGAGTGGCTCCGCGGCAAAGTGGATTCCAAGATCAGATAATGCGGGCGCCTGCAGTCTTCTCAGGACACTCTTAGCGGCTCGATCGAGTCTCAGCGCGGAAGCCCGCAAACACAAATAATAAAAAAGGAAGTGAAAAGATGGCAGTAAAGGTAATAGATGTAAATGTAGGCATTTTTGAAGAAAACGACCGCATCGCGGGCGAGGTCAGGGCTTTCAACAAGAAGAACGGCACTCTGATGGTCAACATCATGGCGTCGCCGGGCTCGGGCAAGACCACGACTCTTCTGAGGACCATAGACGACCTCGGCGATGAGTACACCATCGGTGTGATGGAGGCCGACATAGATGCGACTGTCGATGCCGAGAAGATGGCGGAAGCGGGCGTGCGCACGATGCAGATCCATACGGGCGGCGAATGCGCGATGGACGCGGCGATGACCATGGAGGCTCTCAACGAGTTTGACACGGCGGGACTCGACCTCATATTCCTCGAGAACGTGGGGAACCTGGTATGCCCGGCCGAGCAGGATACGGGCGCGAACCTGAACGTCGAGATACTCTCGCTGCCTGAAGGCGACGACAAGCCTCTGAAGTATCCTCTGATGTTCACGATCTGCCAGGCGGTCATAGTCAACAAGGTCGACACGAGGAAGTTCTTCGAGTTCGACGATGAGGCCTTCGTAAAGAGGGTGCACGATCTCAATCCGATGGCTGAGGTGTTCTTCGTATCCGCAAAGACGGGCGAGAACTTCGATGCATGGACGGACTGGCTGCGCAACAAGATGGAAGAAGCGAAATAAAAGACGAAAGGGGAATTGAGATGATGTACGACGTAGCTATAGTAGGAACGGGGCCGGCGGGACTCTCGGCTGCGCTCACTCTGAAACTTCACAACAAGGAGATAGTCTGGTTCGGCTCGGAAGCGCTGAGCGATAAAGTAGGCAAGTCCGAAAAGATCGCCAACTATCCGGGCGTTCCGATGGTGAGCGGATCGGAGCTCAACATGAAGTTCCGCGAGCAGGCGAGGGAGATGGGCCTGGAGATGACCGAGAAGAGGGTCACCAACATCGCCGACATGGGCGACCATTTCATGATACTCGCCGACAACGACATGTATGAGGCGAAGACTCTGCTGCTCTCGACGGGAATCGCGGCCGCGAAAGGCATGGAGAACGAAGACAGGTTCCTCGGCATGGGCGTCAGCTACTGCGCTACATGCGACGGCTTCCTCTACAAGGGAAAGACGATCGCCGCGTACTGTACGGACGAGCGCATGGAGCACGACCTCCGCTATCTTGAGGAGATCGCAGAGAAGCTGTATGTGTATACGAGTTTCGGATATTCGAGCGATGCGGCCAACGTGGAGATACTGAAGATGCCTCCAAAGAAGCTGGACGGCGGTATGAAGGTCGAGTCCCTCGAGCTGACCGACGGCACGAAGATCGATGTGGACGGAGTATTCATACTGAGACCTGCGATCGCGCCTTCGACACTGTTCTCGGGGCTTGAGATCGACGGGGCTCATATAGTAGTCGACAGGAACCAGGAGACGAACTACAAAGGCTGCTATGCTGCGGGCGACTGCACGGGCAGGCCTTACCAGATCACGAAGGCTGTCGGCGAGGGCAATATCGCGGCTCACGCGATACTCGAGAGGCTGGCCGAAGCGGAAAAAGAAGGTAAATAGAGATCTGCCTGCGTGTTGCCAGGGGGTCAGGCCCCATGGCCGCGAAGAGCCGCAGACTCGTCGCAGACATTTCTCCCTCGCTGTCACGCTCGGTGCAAAATGTCTGCTGCGCGCGGCAGCAAAAACAGCCAAAGGGGTTGACCCCTTGGCCAAAAGAGGAGAAAGGATTTAGGGATGGCGGAACTGAAGATCGAAAACCAGGCGATGATGTTCGCTTTTCTCAGCCGAGCGGCCATAAAGGCCAAAGGCGAGGCGGGACGCGATGCGATACAGAAGGGCATGATAAGGTATGGCAGGGAGCGCGGAGCCAGGATGGCGGCAAGAGCCAGGGCCAACGGCGATCCGGTCGACCTGTGGACAAATCAGGCCTACGGAGAATGGAAGCCTGACTATCCCGGCCAGATGGAGTTCGGCATGCTGAGAGCAGAGCCGACTTACCGGACGTATATCGCGAAGTGCGCGTGGTGTGAGGCATGGAAGAAAAACGATATCCTCGAATACGGGCGCGAATACTGCGTCCATGTCGACGCGGCGGTGTACGACGGATTCGGCTGCGGCGCGGTCTGCACTCCTGTCTCGACAGCGATGAGCTGGGGCGGTGAGCGCTGCGACTTCGACTGGGGCAAGCCTCTCACGGAGGAAGAACTCGAAATGGTGAAGGCGAAGAAAGCGGAGCTCGGGACGTCGGCGATGAAAGACTTCGATTTCCACACCGCGCATATATACTGCTCGGTCGCGGACGAGCTGTGCAAAGCTTTTCCGGAGGAATCAAAGGCGATGATCGACAGGGCCGTTGCGGACTATATCGGGCTCTTCGGGCAGGAGGCCTACGACTGCCTGCTCGAATTCTCACCGGACGAGTTTTGAGGAATGTTGAACCGCAGATGATGATAGTGTAGAATCAGCATGTGCCTGTGACACCGATGCACCGGCAGAGGCGGAACAGGACATAAATACAGAAAACAGAATACAGGAGACGGAAATGGAAACCAGAGTCGCCGTGATAAGCATTATCGTCACGGAGCCCGGCCGCGTGGAAGAGCTGAATGAGCTTCTTCACGAGTACTCCGCGTACATCCTCGGAAGGATGGGCGTGCCGTACAGAGAGAAGAACCTCAGCATCATCAGCATCGCCATAGACGCCCCGATGGACGCGATCAATTCGCTCAGCGGAGCGCTCGGCAGGCTCGACGGTATCAATGCGAAGGTGATCTACGCCAAAGCCTGACACATCCCCTGGATCCGAAGCCCCCCTTGAGGGGCTGAGGACGAAGCAAGATGCAAAGGACGATCTCACAGATGCGCTTTAAGCGCGTACATTTGATCGATACAAGCCTTGCTTCGAAGGGAGCTGGGCTTTTTTAATCCGGCGCAGGGCGGATGCCGAACGGCTCATGCGAGTTCACCGCAGTATCACAAACAGAAGAAGTCCGGCGATACGGCCGGCAGAAAACAAGTCAGAGCATCAGAGAAGAAAGACCGACAGATGGCAATCAGGAGAGACGGAAGGCTGGGAGCCGGATGGATCATAATACTGATCGTGCTGCCTTTCATTGCAGCGATCATCGCGCTGGGCATCGGACGCATGTCCATATCCCCGGGCGAAATCATTGACGTGCTTGCGGTGCGGCTCTTCGGGGGCCACATAGAAAACCAGCTGATAGAAAAGACGGTCATGAACCTCAGGCTGCCGAGGATACTTCTGGCGGCGCTTGCAGGAGCCGGCCTCGCCGTCTCCGGGTGCGCGTTCCAGAGTCTTTTCGCAAATCCTCTGGCAACGCCCGACACCCTCGGTGTCGCAAGCGGCGCGAGCTTCGGCGCAGCCCTCGGAATACTGATGGGATTTTCGCTAATAGGGATCCAGATCATGGCTCTTCTGATGGGCGGCCTTGCAGTCACTCTCACATGGCTCGCGGGCTCGGGCCGGGACCGCGGAGGCCTAAGTTACATCGTACTCTCGGGCATCATGATGGGGTCACTCTTCTCGGCGCTGGTCTCGCTGGTCAAGTACGTGGCCGACGAGGAATCCCAGCTGCCGGCGATCACATACTGGCTGATGGGCGGTCTCGACAAGGCAAACTACAAAACGCTCTCGCTCGGAGCGCCTGTCATCATCGCAGGCATCGTGCTCTTCATGCTGATCAGGTGGCGGATGAACCTCCTGCCTCTGTCCGATGACGAGGCGAAGGCTTCAGGCACGGACATAAGGCTGCTGCGCGCGGTAACTGTGGTGGCTGCGACGGCGATCACGGCATCGACGGTATCTATGTGCGGACAGGTCGGCTGGGTAGGACTTCTTATCCCGCACATGTGCCGCATGATATTCGGCAACAACCACCTCTCGCTGGTGCCTGCTTCGGTGAGTCTCGGAGCGGTCTTCATGATAATCGTAGACACCCTGGCGCGCAGCATCTCGGCTGCCGAGATCCCGGTCTCGATACTCACGGCCATCATAGGCGCGCCGGTATTCATATTCCTGATGAGAAGAAGCGGAGGCTGGCGGATTTGAGCGCGAACGGCACTGGAAAACAGAATAGCGCCGCGGCGGCCGTCCTTCGCATAGAAAACGGCAGCTTTGCATACAAAGGCGGGCCGCAGATACTGAAGGACATAAACGTCGAAGTCCGCGCGGGAGAGATACTCGCAGTGCTCGGGCCGAACGGCGCCGGCAAGACGACTCTTCTGCGCTGCATGATGGACATGCTGCACTGGGAGACGGGAAGGAGCCTGCTCGACGGTGAAGACATAAGGACCATGCAGACGCAGACTCTCTGGCGCAGGATGGCGTATGTGCCGCAGGCGAGATCCGCGGCGACATCATATACGGCTTTCCAGACCGTGCTCCTCGGAAGGAGCGCGCGTATCGGAGCGTTCAGCTCTCCGAAAGAAGAGGACATGGAGGTCGCCGAGCGCGTGATGAAGAGGCTCGGAATATGGGAGCTTGCGGACAAGCCGTGCCATGCAATAAGCGGCGGCGAGCTTCAGATGGTACTGATCGCAAGGGCGATGGCGGCGGAACCGGAACTTCTTGTACTCGATGAGCCGGAGTCGAATCTGGACTTCAGGAACCAGCTCGTGGTGCTCGATACGATGACCTCTCTGGCGGCGGAAGGAATGGCCTGTATTTTCAATACTCACTACCCGGCACACGCTCTTCAGCGAGCGGACAAGTCGCTGCTTCTGACAAAGGGAGGCATGAGTATATACGGGCCGACGAAGTACGTGGTGAGCGAGGACGATATCCGCAGCATCTTCGGGGTCAACGCGATCATCGGCGACTTTGAGGCGGAGGACAGCACGGTGCAGAGCGTCATACCGGTCAGCATCTCAAAGTGACCTGCGCGCCATAACAAAAATTGCAAATGACCAACAGGGAACTCATAGATAAACTGAATAAGGAGCACCGCCTTACTGAAGCGGAATGGGTGCAGATCTTCAGCACATGGGATGCCTACGATCTGCAGTACGCTTCGCGCATCGCCAATTGCATCGCGCTCGAGCGCTTCGGCCGGAAGATATACTTCCGCGGCATTGTCGAGTTCACGAATATCTGCAGGAACGACTGCTATTACTGCGGCATCCGCTGCAGCAATGCGAATGTTTCGAGATACAGGCTCGATGAAGAAGACATCCTCAGGTGCTGCGCGGACGGCTATGAGCATGGGTTCAGGACCTTCGTGCTGCAGGGCGGAGAGGATCCGTACTATGATAAGGAGAAGATGTGCCATATAGTGAGGCGCATCTCGGAGCGCTGGCCGGACTGCGCGGTGACGGTGTCCATAGGCGAACTCAGCAGGGAGTTTTATCAGGCGCTGTACGATGCGGGAGCGAGGCGCTACCTTCTGAGGCACGAGACGGCGGATCCTGAGCACTACGCGATGCTGCATCCGCCGGAACTGACCCTCGCAAACAGGATGCGCTGTCTGAGGGATCTCAAAGACATCGGCTTCCAGACCGGCTGCGGGATCATGATCGGCACACCGCATCAGACTCCGCGGTACCTTGCCGAAGACATGATGTTCATGGCGGACTTCAGGCCTGAGATGATCGGCCTCGGACCGTTCATCCCTCATAAGGACACACCGTTCAGGGATGAGCCGGCTGGAAGTGTAGATCTGACACTCCTTGTCATAGCGCTCTGCCGGATAATGCTGCCGGATGCGCTGATCCCTTCGACGACGGCTCTCGGAACAGTCGAGGCCGAGGGAAGGCAGAAGGGAGTGCTCGCAGGCTGCAACGTGGTGATGCCGAACCTCTCGCCCCTTGAGGTGAGAAAGAAGTACATGCTCTACGACGGCAAAGTCGGAACGGATATGAGTGCCGAAGCGGGAATCGCGGCTCTCAGGCGCCAGATGGAAGAGATCGGATACGAAGTGGTGGTCTCCCGCGGAGACTTCATCGCTCGCTGAAAGGGAAAACAGATGATAAAAATAGCGGTTTACGGAAAGGGCGGGATCGGCAAGTCGACGACAGTGTCGAACGTGTCGGCGGCTCTTGCAGATATGGGATACAAGGTGATGCAGATCGGCTGCGATCCCAAGGCGGACTCAACTTCGAGCCTGCACGGCGGAACGGAAATGACGACTGTGCTCGACCTGGTGAGGGAGAGAAAGAACGACTTCTCACTCGAAGACATGGTGAAGGAAGGCTATGGCGGTGTCATCTGCGTCGAGGCGGGAGGACCGACCCCGGGACTCGGCTGCGCGGGGCGAGGCATCATCGCTGCGCTCGAAAAGCTGAAGGAAAAAGGCGCGTACGAGAAGTATCAGCCGGACGTCGTCATCTACGATGTTCTGGGCGATGTTGTGTGCGGAGGCTTCTCTATGCCTATGAGAGGCGGCTACGCCGACAAGGTCTTCGTGATAACCTCGGGCGAGAACATGGCGATACACGCGGCGGCAAACATCGCGGTCGCGATCGACGGCTTCAAGGACAGAGGCTATGCGGACCTCGGCGGTATAATACTCAATCACAGGGACGTGAAGGACGAGGATGCCAAGGTGGCCGAGCTCGCCTCGGACATCGGCTCTGAAGTCATAGGCGAACTGACCAGAAGCTCGACCGTCACCGACGCTGAGGACCTCGGCATCACGGTCATCGAGGCCTTCCCTGAAAGCGCCATGGCGGATGAATACCGTACGCTTGCAAAGAAACTCATGGAGATATGCGCCTGAAGCATGCACAAAGGACAGATCGTGTGGTGAAAAGCATGTGAAGAAAAGCGTGTGCTGAAAAAAGTATGTGATGAGAAAAGTAAATGAGATACAGAACAGAAAACTGACAGCGGATGAGCTGCCTCATGTGAGGATCGCGGATGCGGACTTTCCGACGCCGTTCAGATCGGGTCTGGAGTATTCGTCTCCGGCCCGCGGCACGTGGAACATAGTCCACACCGGGATGCTCATCCCGGAGGCACACGAGATATTCGTGTGCGCCGCGGGCTGCCTGCGCGGTGTAGTCCTTACCGCAGCCGAGATGGGCGCGCAGGACCGCTTCTCTACGGTCGCGGTAAGAGAGAGGAACCTGCTGGACGGGGACATGGAAGACCTCGTGATCGAAGGCGTAACGGACATCCTGAACAAGCTGCCTAAGAGACCGCCCGCGGTACTGGTATACACGAGCTGTGTCCACCACTTCACGGGCACAGACCTCGACCTCATATACAGGACCCTGCGCGCGCGCTTCCCGGATATTGATTTCACCGACTGCTACATGAACCCGATCATGCGCAAGAGCGGACTGACGCCGGATCAGCTGATGCGCTCGCGTCTGTACATGCTGCTGCACGAAAGGGAGAAAGACCCGAAGGCCGTTGCAATAATAGGAAACGACCTTCCGACTGACGAAGACAGCGACCTGATGAGAGTTCTCAGGGGAGCCGGCCTCAAAGTGCACGAGATCACATCATGCCGGACATATGCCGAATACCAGGAGATGGCCGAAAGCGGCGTATACATCTCGTATTATCCGGATGCTGCGCCGGGAGGCGATATGCTGGCAGAGAGGCTCGGCGGCACGCACTACGCACTGAAGTTCAGCTTCGACTACGATGAGATCGATGAGACTTTCGCCGGACTTGCCGGGGCGCTTGGCATCGAAGCAAGGAGCAGCGAAGAGATCGCCTCGCTCAGAAAGAACTGCGAAGAAGAGATCGAAAAAACGAAGGAACTTATAGGCGATACGCCTGTAAGCATCGACTACACCTACTGCCCGAGACCATTCGGCCTCGCGAAGCTGCTGTTCGATCACGGCTTCAGGGTGGAGCGAGTA
>JAFRFA010000045.1:0-38931 GCA_017434585.1 Mogibacterium sp.
CGAAGTACGATGCCGGTATCTTTGATATCGTCAGCAGGCTGTCGGATAACGGAAGCAAGCCTCTGAACGATTTCGTGATCCCGTTTTACAGCGGCGATGAATTCGAGCCGGGCTCGACAGATGTCGGCGACGTGAGCTGGCAGACACCGACTGCCGTTTTCAACACGGCCTGCTTTACGGCGCATTCGCCGGGACATTCGTGGCAGAACGTGTCAGCGGGAGCGTCTTCGATAGGCGACAAGGGCACTGTATACGCGGCTAAGGTGCTGGCCTGCGCAGCGGCAGACATCTTCAGCGACCCGTCGATCGCCGAAGAGGCGCATGCCGAGCTTAAAGCAAGGCTCGGGACAGAGGAATACAGGTGTCCTATCCCGCCTGACGCGGAGCCGTATATCATAGAAGAGTAGAATAACAGGCACGACGGACGGTCGCGCGCATGCACCCGGAAACGGGCGCTGCGCGACCTTTTTATTTGTTTAGAATAGGCCTCATTCCGATGAACGTTCATTAAGTTTCGATAATTTGGTTTTTGCGGAAGGTATACTATACGCGTATAGGTTTAAATGACAGGAGACGGTATTTTTATGATCGTATTCAACAATGTAACCAAAAAATACGGCGAGAATGTGGGACTGATAAATGCGTCGGTCCACATCAAGAGCGGGGATTTTGTATTCCTCGTTGGACCTTCGGGAGCCGGCAAGACGACCTTCATCAAGCTCATACTGAAGGAGATCGAGCCGGACGGGGGCAATATAATCCTCGCAGGCAGAGATATCACAAAGATAGGAAGGAGAGAGATACCTGACATCAGGCAGAAGATAGGCATGGTGTTCCAGGACTTCAGACTTCTCGAAAAGAAGACTGTATACGAGAACGTCTCCTTCGCTATGGAGGTCCTGCACAAGAGCAGGAGCGAGATAAGGGAAAGAGTCCCTCATGTGCTCGAGCTTGTGGACATCGCCGACAAGGCCAACAGATATCCTTCGGAGCTTTCTGCCGGTGAGCAGCAGAGGGTAGGCATCGCAAGAGCGCTCGCGAACAAGCCGAGGATGCTCATCTGCGACGAACCAACGGGAAATCTCGACCCTATAACAGCTATGGATATCATGGCTCTGCTCGAGCAGATCAACATCAGAGGCACGACCATACTCATGGTCACGCATGCAAAGGACATAGTAGACAAGATGAACAAGAGAGTAGTCGCCATCGATCACGGACACATCGTCCGCGACGAGGAAGGCAGCTACGGATATGCCAGGCAGAACCAGGAGGACGATCTGTATATCCCGGGCTTCACGGCGTTCATGGACAGTCCGATCAAGGCGGCAACGATGCAGCTTGATCCGGATCTTGCCGAAGCCATCATGGGAAAGACCGTAGCCAGACCTGATCCTGTCGAGTACGACGTCGACAGCATGCTCAGTACTTATCTGGACGGAGGGGAGGATATCTATGAGTAGACCCGGATATAACCTCAAACAGGCCTTCTCCCAGATGGGGCGCAACAAGGCCATGTACTTCACGTCCATACTCGCCATCACGGCGATGATGCTTATACTCGGACTCTTCTTCGTGGCATTCGTAAACGTCAATCTGTTTGCGGCATCCATCGAAAAGGACTACAACGTGATACAGATATACCTCAAAGAAGGCAATTCGGAAGAGGTGAACAAAGGGGTGGAGGCGGCGCTCCGCGAATCCCCGGGCGTCGACGAGGTGTCCTACGTCAGCAAGGATGATGCGATGGTCACGCTCAAGCAGAAATGGGGCGAGAATGCATACCTCCTCGAGGATTTGCCTGAGAACCCGCTTCCGGAGTCGTTCATGGTCTATGTAGAGGACAAGGACGCGGCCAACAGTCTCGCACAAAGCGCAGCGGCTATTGAGGGAGTGGAGGATGTCGTCTACTACCGCGACACGATCGAAAAACTGGCCCAGGTCTCGCACTTCATAGAGATGGGCTCGCTTATCGCCATGGCCTTCCTGGTCATCGTATCGGTCGTGATAGTGGCCAACACGATCAAGCTCACTGTATTCAACAGGGAGAAGGAGATCGGGATCATGAAATATCTGGGCGCCACCGACTGGTTCGTCAGGGCTCCGTTCATCTGGGGCGGCGTGATAGTCGGGATGGTATCCGCGTTCATCGCGACAGGTCTTACCTACCTGATCTATACCAGGATAGTAAAGATAATCGGTTCTGATATCGCCAGGATCGTGTCCGTATCGGTAGTGCCGGCGGGATTCCTGGCCAGGAACATACTCATCATCTTCCTCTGCCTGGGCATCAGCATAGGTGTATGCGGAAGTATCATATCGATAAGAAAATTCCTTGACAGATAGGTGAAGGATATGACAAAGAGAAAGAAAAATATCGTACTTATATTCCTTCTGATAGCTGCCATGGTAGCGGCAGCGTTCGTCTCTGCCTTTGCCGTTACACAGGATGAAAAAGATAAGGCTCTTCAGGACGCAAAGGATGCGAAAGCGGCGACCGAGCAGAAGAGACAGGAGGCCAAGGAAGCGGCGAAGAAGGCTGCCGAGGCGACTGCAAACTTCGAGGAAGCCGAAGAAAAACTCAATTCGCTGTCCGGCGATATAGAAGCGACCGAGGCAAAGATCGCAGACACAAAAGCAGAGATCGAAGCATCCCAGGCCCGCATCGAGGCCAAAGAGCAGGAGATCGGGGTGCAGAATTCCGCGCTCAACAACAGGCTGACCGCCATGTACAAGACAGGTAATACGGGATTCGTGGATGTCATCCTGAACTCGGAGAGCGTCGAGGATCTGCTGGCGAATATCGGCATGGTGCAGAAGATACTCGAGAGCGACCAGGATCTGCTCGAAAAGCTCCAGAAGGATCACGAGATCCTCAAGGAACTCAAGACTGCTCTTGAAAACCAGAAGGCTGCGCTCGAAGATCAGCAGATCGCACTTGAGGCGCAGCAGATGGAGACTGAAGAGTTAAAGACTAAATACCAGCAGGAAGCTGACGAGATGCATGCAATGGAGATGCAGATGGAGGCTGAAGCGGCCGAGATGGCGGCACAGGCCCAGGTGATGCAGCTCCAGGCTGAAGCCATGATAGTCGAATCCGGCGGACAGATAGAGGTCCCTGCAGGCGAATATGCTTTCCCGATCGCATCCAACTGGGAATGCACGAGCAATTACGGATGGAGGATATGCCCGTTCCACGGAAGGGAATTCCATAACGGTGTCGACCTCGTTCTTACCAGCGGGACATACGGAGCTCCTGTATACGCTATAGCTGACGGCTACGTGACGAGAGCATCGTGGTACGGCGGATACGGAAACTGCATACAGTATGCATGCGGAGGCGGGATCAGCGTTCTCTGCGGACATCTGAGCGGATACAACTGCAGCGCGGGACAGTTCGTCAAGAAGGGAACGGTCATAGGCTACATAGGAAGCACCGGAAACTCGACCGGACCGCACCTGCACTTCACAGTGTTCCAGAACGGAGACGACTTCAATCCGCTTTCACTCTACTGATGAAAGGATAAGATGGAGGATCTGCAGCCAAGGATACTCGAAATAATAAGATCCAGAGGAATCGGGGACGGGGAACTTGAAGAGTTCCTCTCCCCAAGACCAAGGCTCGCATATGATCCATTCCTTCTCGCGAATATGCGCGAAGGGGTGGATCTGCTGCTTAAAGCGGTAGATGAGGGCAAAAGGATAGTCATCTACGGAGACTATGACGTCGATGGAATAACATCGACGGCTCTTTTGATGAAAGTGATCGGCTATCTGACCGATAATGTCACCTACTACATTCCGTCGAGACTGGATGAGGGGTACGGACTGCACCGCGAATCCATAGACAGGATAATCAGTGACGGCGGCGAGTTCATACTTACTGTGGACTGCGGCTCCTCTTCGTATGAAGAGACGGTTTACGCACACTCGCGCGGAATAGAGACTCTTGTGACGGACCACCACAACATGAGCGGCGTCAGGGCCGAAGGGATTGTGATAAACCCGAGACTCCCGGAGGACGGATACCCGTTCAAAGGCCTGGCCGGTGTGGGAGTAGCATATAAACTGGCTCTTGCCGTTGCAAAGGAACGCAGCATACCGGGGCCTCTCATGGCAGAGGTGCTCGAGTTCGTCACTGTAGGCACTGTTGCCGACATCATGCCTATGCTCGATGAGAACAGGACCATAGTCAAATGCGGTCTCAGAAGCATGCACCTCGGCTGCCGCAACAAAGGGCTCAGGGAACTGATAGACAGGTCGGCCCTCGATTACCGCACACTCAGATCCGGAGATATCTCGTTCGGCATCGCGCCGAAGATCAACGCTTCGGGAAGGCTCGGAGACGCATCTCTCGGAGTCAGGCTGCTGCTTTCGGATGATGATAAAGAGATCGCCGAATGCTGTGAAGCCCTGATAGAGGCAAACCAGGAACGCAGGAAGCTCCAGGATGAGGCGTATGAAAGAGGCGCGGCGAAGCTCGATGACGAACTCGCTAAAGGGGACTTCGTCATCGTCGAGATAAACGATTCCCACGAGGGAGTGCTCGGCATAGTTGCTGGCAAGCTCAGAGAAAAGATCAACAGGCCGGTCATAGTCATATCCGGCACCGGCGACAGCTATAAGGGCACGGGAAGGTCGATCGAAAGCGTCGATCTGTTTGCGATGCTCGACAAATACAGGGACAGATTCAAAAGTTTCGGAGGGCACAGCGCCGCCTGCGGATTCACCATAGATGCCGGCAGCATGCAGCAGCTGAGAGACGATCTGAACAGAGACCTTGAAGAGGCATGCAGCCGCGACCCGTCCCTGCTCGAAGAAAAATATAAAAGCGACGCGGGTATCGATCCGGGTGAGATAGACCTTCAGTTCGCCGAGGCACTCGAACTGATCGAGCCATGCGGCAAGGACAACGAGGTCCCTGTCTTTGCATTGAAAAACGTCAGGGTGGAAGGCTGGAGGTTCCTCAAGGAGGACCGCAGGATGGCCAAATTCGTGCTCTGCGCGGAAGACGGCAGAAAAATCGATGCGGTGATGTTCAGAAATGCCGCCGAAGCATATATAATAACAGAAAGCGGCACGGCCGATATGCTGTGCAATATCGAGATAAACACATGGAGGGACGAGAGGAAAGCGCAGGCTATAATACGTAAGGTGCTGCCTGCAGGGACCCTTTGATGGAAGAAAACAAAAACAGACAGAACACGGATGAGAACAGGAAGACGATGGGCCTCAGCCTGTCGGATACGGCTTATTACGATGTGAACGTATCGGAGCCTGAGGCGAAGGATGCAGACTCCGGGACAGCTCCTGCAGAGAAGGGAAAGTCCCGCGGTTTTGTGCTGCCTTTCGTTTTCGGATTCGCTTTATGCGCTCTGCTGATGCTCGCGGCGGCAGGACCTCTGGGTCTGGGAAAGTTCATTACCCGTGCTGAATACGATTATTATCACGAACTGGATGATAACTTCAGCAAGTATTACGAGATCATGAGGCTTATCGATGAAGACCCTGTCGCGGTGAAAGGCTCCGCCGAGATCAGCGACGGGATGCTCAAGGAAATGGTCGCAGCAACAGGCGATCCGTATGCCGAGTATTATACTGCAGAGGAATATGCTTCAGTATCGAAAAAATATGCCGGAGAATACGTCGGAATAGGAGTAGGAGTCGTACAGGACGGCGAAGACATACTCGTTATCGCCGTATTCGATGATTCTCCTGCGTCTGCGGCGGGCGTGCAGACAGGAGACGTGCTGACGAAGATCGACGGAAAGACCCCGGCAGATGTAGACGATGCGATCGAGATGCTGTCGGGGAAGCCGGGCACTCCTGTGAGCGTTGCCTTCAGAAGGGGAGAAGAAGAGACGGAGTATAGGATGAACCGCGTAAAGATCGATCAGGATTCGGTAACATACTCCAAAGTCGAAGGTACGGAAGATACGGGATATATAAAGATCGCGTCGTTCATCGAAACTACCGAAAAGGACTTCAAGGCGGCGGTAAAAGAACTGAAGAGCGAGGGATGCACGAAGTTCATCATCGATCTCAGAAACAACGGCGGAGGACTTGTGGACGCCGGTATCGGGATTGCTGACTATCTGCTGCCTGCGTGCACTGTAATGACTGAAAAGACCAAGAACGGGGCCGAGACGGTCTATACATCGAAGGAGGGTTCGGCAGGCATCGAATATGTGGTGCTGGTGAATGGCGATACGGCCAGCGCTTCGGAGATACTGACGGCCGCGATACAGGACAATAACGGAGGTAAAGTGATCGGGTCGAAGACCTATGGAAAGGGCGTCACACAGAGCCTGCACAAGTTCAGAGACGGTTCAGCCATAAAGATCACTGTGACGGAGTATTTCAGACCGAACGGAGAGCGCGTGAACGATATCGGTATTACGCCGGATATCGAGGCCCCTGAAGGCGATGTGATGGATAAGGCGCTGGAGGAACTCGCAAAGTGATCATCTATTACACACCGGCCTTCAGCAGTGCCAAGGGCGAAAGCCGCAGACTGCTCACGGAGGCCATTTCAGAATATACGGGAGACCGCGGGCGTGCCGGAGCTTTGTCAGCCGGAATACGAACAGGAGAGAAAGGGAAGCCGTATATCGACGGCTTCGATTTCTTTTCGGTGTCCCATACTGAAAAAGTATGGGCGGTGCTTTTCTGCGAAAGAGAGTGCGGCCTGGATATCCAGCTTCGCAGAAATTGCAGAGAGACATCCATAGCGGAGAAGTTTTACCATCCGGACGATGCGGCAGCCGTGGCAGCCGCACGCGATGAAGACCCTCAGAAGGGCAGCGATGTCTTCTTTCGCCTGTGGGCCAGGCGGGAAGCCCTTGTAAAGGCTGCCGGAGGATCTGTTGCCGACAGCGGCATTCCGCCGGTCATGAAGGACCGCGCGTCATACGGCGGCATAAAATACAGTATAAAAGATATCATGATACCGGAGATACCGGAGCTCTTTGCGGCCGTATGCGTGAGAGGAGACGGTGTCCCGGGACCGGAAATACTGCGTCTGGAAAAGCAGATCCAGTTTCAGGATGGATACAGAAAAGAAAAGCAGAAATAAAAAAACAGCATTTGAGGCAGCGTGCTCGTATCTTGCAAACCGGATGCATACGACGGCAGAGGTCAGAAAGCACCTCGAAAGCAAGGGGTACAGCAGCGGAGAAACGGAAGAGGCAGTCATGGATCTTATCGGGATGAGATATCTTGATGACTATCTTTACGCGGCAAGGTATTATGAGCACAACAGGGATAAAAAGCGCGGAGTCATGAGGGCCGAGCGGGAGCTGATCGAAAAGGGCATAGACCGCGAGACCGTCCGGAACGCAAAAGAGGACTTCCTTTACGAGCAGGGCGTGGATGAATACAGCGATGCTCTCGAGATAGCGCGCAAAGAGGTCTACACGAAAAAGGATATATACGGGGATGAAGTCATCGTAAAAGAACTGGATGACAGGCTCAGCGCGAAGATCGCGCGCAGGCTGGAGTCGAAGGGCTTTTCCCGGGCCGATATATTCCGGGTGCTCGATACGCTCAGAAGGGAGACCGGAGATAATGACTGACGAAAGATATTCACGCACGGTAAAAATAACGGGCGAGGATGGGCTCAGACGCCTGAAGGAGGCATCGGTCCTTATCGTGGGCGTAGGCGGAGTTGGCTCGTATGCGGCAGAAGCCATAGCCCGTGCGGGCATCGGACGCATAGTCCTGATGGACGGGGACATCGTGCAGCCGAGCAATCTGAACCGCCAGCTCGTTGCGCTTATGTCCACGCTCGGAAGGAACAAGGCCGAGGTCATGGCAGAGAGGATAAACGACATAGATCCTGATACGAAGACAGAGGTCCTGCCGAGGTTCTACAGGCCGGATGATGATCTCGATCTTTCGGGGACCGACTGGATAGTCGACGCAATAGACGATGTCGAGGCAAAGACGGCCCTGATATGCCGCGCCAGGGAACTCGGCGTAAATATCGTTTCGGCAATGGGAGCTGCGGGAAAGACCGGGACGGACTTTGTAGTCGCAGACCTTGCGGGCACACAGGTGTGTCCGCTTGCGAAGGTCATGAGAAAGAGGCTGAGGGAGAAAGGCGTAGAACACCTTCCTGTGGTGTATTCGACAGAAAAACCCGTGCCGAGAAACGGAGAACTCGGAACGCTCAGCTATGTGCCGGGATCCGCGGGCCTTACGCTGGCGGGATATGTGATCAGGGAGATACTCGAATAATGAAGATATTCGCGATAGCAGACCTGCATCTGTCGTTCAATGAGAATATCGATAAGCCGATGGATATATTCGGCCAGGGATGGGAGAATCATACCGAAAGGCTGAAAGAGAACTGGGAGAGACTGGTGTCCGAAGAGGATATCGTGCTGATCCCGGGCGATATCTCGTGGGCTTTGAGGATAGAAGAAGCAATGGCGGACTTCGAGTGGATACACAGCCTTCCCGGCACTAAACTGATATCGAAGGGAAACCACGATCTGTGGTGGAACAGGATCACTTACCTGAATTCGCTATATGACGACATCATTTTCCTCCAAAATGATTGCTATCAGGCCGCCGGAGAGGATATAGTTATTACGGCATCGAGAGGATGGCCCTATCCGGGATCCGATGAATATACCGACCACGACGAGAAGATATACGCCAGGGAACTCCACCGGATGAGACTGGGGCTTGAGGCCGCGCGCAAAGCGGCGCCGGGATCGGACATAATAGCGTGTCTTCACTATCCGCCGAGCAATCCTTCGGGACTTGAAACAGGCTTCACGAAACTGCTCGAGGAGTACGGCGTCAGAAAATGCGTGTACGGACACCTTCACGGCATGCCTGCGTATGCGACAGGCATCAGAGGGAATGTCAGGGGAGTTGAATACATACTTGTCTCTCTTGACTTTCTGGGAGCGGTGCCTAAACTGATATATGAAAGCAGATGACAGAAAATTGAGCAGAACAGAAGCAAACAGAAAGAGAAAAAGAGTAAGGATCAGATACAGAAGGGCAGCAATAGTCTTATCGCTGCTCATTCTTGTGGTGTTCCTGACCGTCAACGACCTTCTTGCGGCTGCGGGTACGGGCTCGTCATATAACAGGAAGCTGTTGAGGAAGACGGGAGACCCGAATGCAAAAGCGCCTGATATAAAGGCGGAGTCGGCGGCGCTGTACTCCCTTGATCTGGACCGCATGGTATACGAAAAGAACGCGGACTACATGCTGGCGCCGTACAGCATCACAAAACTGCTTACCTGCTACCTGGCGCTCGAGAACCTCGATCCGGAGGAGGAAGTAACGATATCCAAGAACGCCTGTGTGGAGCTCGAAGACGGCATGATGATGCTGCTCGAACCGGGCGAAAAGATAAAGGTCATAGATCTTCTCTATGCGGCTATGATGATGTCGGCAAACGACGGAGCGACTGCTCTCGGCGAGGCGGTATCGGGCGACATAAAGTCCTTTTCCGATCTCATGAACAAGACGGTACAGGAGTGGGGCTGCGAAGGCACTCATTTCGTGAACGCCAACGGCTGGGACGACAGGGACCACTATACCACGGCCCGCGATATGGCCATCATCACGAAGAACTGCCTCGAGAACGATACGCTCAGAAAGATATCGATGCAGAAATACTATACGGTGCCGGCAACGAACAAGTCGGAGCCGCTGCTCATGGAGAGCGCTCTTCTCAAGACGATGAACGACAACAAACTGATCACCGGCGGCAAGACCGGCAGCTGGGACGAGGACAAGTGCTCGATCGCTCTTGAATTCACCGACAAAGGGCTCAGCGGCGTGATCGTACTGCTCGATGACGATAAGGACAACCGCCCTAAGGATGTCGTAAAGCTGATGGATTTCTCCCACAGTGTGACACCGGGATTCCGCGTGACGAAAAAGGGAGACAAGGTTTGCAGCGCCTGGGTAAAACACGGAAAGAAGACAAAAGTAAAACTGGCTGCTGACAGACAGACTGTCGCATATCCGAAGACAGAATCGGAAAAGAGCATAAAGGTAAAGACCAAAGTCAGCAAACTCAAGGCCCCGGTCAAAAAAGGTGATGAGGCCGGCACATTCACCGTTTTCGCGAACGGACAGCCTGTAAGCAAGGGCAAACTCATTGTTTCCGAAGATGTCGGGACAGGACTGCCTTTGTCTTATCTGTACGTATCCGACCACACCAGTCTGCTGCTGGGGGCGGCGATCGCGCTTATCATCGTTCTGGGATGTCTGCTGCAGGCTGCCGACAACAGAAGAGAAGCGAAGCGCAGGACCGCGAACCGCAGGCGCGCAAACGCAGCAAAACACTGACACATAAAGTCTTGAAAGCTATGAGAGTGTATGTTATAATCACTCTCGCTGTGGAGAGGTACCCAAGAGGCTGAAGGGACTGGCTTCGAATACCAGCAGGCGGGTAATTCCCGTGCGAGGGTTCAAATCCCTCTCTCTCCGCCATGAGGAATTGTCCTGACGACTGCCGGGTGAAAGCCCGGCAGAGTCATGGAAATTCCTATACGCAGTGTGCCTGAGACTGGCAAGCGTCAGCGCAGACAGAACAGATGCACACGAGCCGTTCGCCTTGCAAATGCAAGGCTTTTTTGTTTAGAGAGGGATCTTCACCCTGGGCATTTTATTTCAGATTGATGAATATCAGCCCGATGAGGCAGATGACGACTCCGGCAACTTTGTTCCATGTCAGGGCTTCGTGGTACAGGCAGTATCCGAGGACGAGAAGCAGTATCGCCAGCACTGCGCTCTGGACGATGAATCCGGTGCTGACTTCCCAGCCTGCTTTATACGCAAAGATCCAGCCGACTTCAAGGCCGACGATCACGACACCAAGGACAAACGGCGCCCAGTTGATCTTGCTGTATTCACCTATAAGGCCCGTCCCGCCGCTGCTGCCGCCGAGAAGGAAAAAGAATATGAGCGAAGATACCGCAGCGACGACATAAGTCACTGTCAGCGAAGCGAATGCATTCATTTCAGCAGGAACTTCTTTTGCACATACCTGATACAGCACATTTGAAATGATGACGAGACCGATCGGCCATAGATAAGCGAACATAACATACCTCCTGAAAACAGCCGCTGTTCTTCAGAGACTGAAGCGGCAGATGCCATTGGATTATATGGTCCGGTTGAGAAAAAAGTCAAGGCTGGACCCGTTTTTTGCTGCGCAGGCTTATCTGACACAACGGGACGATTTATGATATAATAAATTTCGATATGGGAACGGAAACCTGTTCCCGAAAGTTTACAGATCAAGAATAAGGAAGAGGACGCAAATGAGGAAAAGACATTATTTGAAGACCGCTTTCGTCGGAGGGCAGCTGATCACCGGAAGACACAAAAATGCCATACAGAATTCACTCGTCATGATAGACCGCGGTGAGATACTGTATGCGGGGGAGAGGAAGGCAGATATGGAACCTCTCCTGAAGGAGTTCGATGTGATGGACATCTCGGGCAAGACTATCATGCCGGGACTTATCGACACGCATCTTCACTTCAGCGGCAACCTCAACGACAACGATTCAGACTGGGTCAGAGAACCGCTGCTGCAGAAGCAGGTAATGGCTGTCCAGCAGGCGCATGAATGCCTCGAGAACGGACTTACAACAGTCGGAGAGATCTCCAGGTTCGGCATCCCTATCAGGGACATGACCAATACCGGCCAGATGCAGGGCCCGAGGGTCATCGCTTCCGGAAGAGGCTTCTGCGCGACAGCATCGCACGGTGATTCGCACAACTGCAGCGTAGAGGAGTGCGCCGCCGGACATCCGTGGGCCGAGGTCGTCGACGGACCGTGGGAGCTCAGAAAAGCTGTAAGGCGCAGACAGAGAGAATGCCCGGATGCCATCAAGATCTGGGCGACGGGAGGCGGTATCTACAGATGGGATACATCCCGCGATCATCACTATACATATGAAGAGATCAAGGCCGTCGTGGATGAGGCAGCCATGAGAGGCATCCCTGTATGGTCTCATACATACGGCAAGACCGGACCTTCTGTAGAGGCCGGTGTCGACTTCATAATCCACGGCTTCGAGATCGATGAACAGGACATGGAGAAGATGTACGAAAAGGGCATCTGCTTCTGCCCGACGATCAACTTCCTGCCGGCATGGCTTGCGACATATCCGCCGACATACATCCCGGGAGTGCACGACAAGTACGAAGGAGCGACACTCGTTGACAAGGAACTCGCAAGGCTGTATGACAACGTCAACAAGGCTTACAAGATGGGCGTCATAATCACGGTAGGCTCCGACAGCTTCAATTCGGATTCCACCCCGTACGGAGTCACAGCCATCGGAGAGATCCACAGATTCGTCGACTGCTGCGGCATGAGCGAGATGGACGCTATCATTGCGGGTACGGCCAACGGAGCGAGGGCTCTGGGCTGCTACCACATCACAGGCTCGATCACAAGAGGCAAGAACGCTGACATGATCATCCTGGACGGAGATCCTCTGAAGAGCATCTACGATATCGATGTGGACAAGATGGACATGGTCATCAAGGACGGAGAAGAAGTCCTCCGTTACAAGGATAAAAAGTAGTGCGGGAGGGCAGAAAAATGGAAAAAAGCTTGAAAGAATTGAGAGGCGAGCTCGGACAGGTCATTACCAGACAGTATGATTATCCTCCTAACGGAGAAGGCTCGCTGGGATATAAGGGAAACAACCTGTACAGGTTCAAAGTCGAAGACCTTGGCGATATAGAACTTTTCCTTGCCGAAAGGGCTGAGAACTACAAGCATTCCTACAACATCGACATCCTTGCGCAGGAGATCATCACCGATCTGCTCGACCAGGGGCTGATAGTTTACGGAGGCTACGGCTACAAGCGCCAGCAGCAGGAGAAGCACGGGATCTGATCAGCAGGTTTCGGACTCAATGACGGACAAGGACGACCTTTTTCTGACTTATGGAAAAGGCCGTTCTTTTTTCGACCACATCGCGGCAGAGATCGAGTGTCTTCTGCATCTTGTCGACCGTTTTTTCGAGAGATTCCACTATCTCGGGATCCTTTTCTCCGGTATAGAGGATGAAGGCATCATCAGTCGTCTCAAGCGACTCGACTGCCATTACTTTACGGTTCTCGTGGATCTCGACCTCATCGGTCAGAAGATCTATGTCGTACAGTATCAGAGGGTTTCTGGATGCCGCTACATCGATCTCGTCGGCGAGACGTATCAGGGCGGCGAGGTATGGAAGGCATACCGTGGTGCCGTCAGGCATCCGGTAATCGGAAGGATATTCTTTTTCGTCGTAGAGGTCCGTCTTTCTGTGGCCTCTCACGACCTGCTTTACCGCGAAAACATACTCCTCAGGCATGTCGAACATCGGGGCGTACTTTTCAACGAAGAAGGCGCTGAACTCGTTATGATATGTCCTGACGAAGTCGGCCCTGGTATCGTCCGGATGATCCCTGAAGTACTGCTCTTCGCCGAGGATATCCTTGAACTGCGCATAATCATTCTCATTTATGCCCATGCCGGCGTCGTGAAGGTAGCATGCCATCAGGAGGATGAATATCTCGTTCCTGTTGAGCTTATCGATCTGTCCGGTGCCGATGAGGCGGTTGCATGAATCGATGACCGTAAGGCTGTGCAGCTCGGAGTGGTCCGTGTATTCAGGGAAGAGCCTTCTGTAGTTCGAAAGCATGTGTATGCTCACAAAAGCCGTATCCCTGAATCTTTTGTGCAGATCGGGATCGAGTTCACGCAGTCTGTTCTCAAGCAGATAATCAGTCTTCATGATTTCATTAATGGCGAATCAGCACTACTTTTTTCTGAGTTATCCGGAAAGGAGTCCTTTTTTCTGTGACGTCGCGGCACAGGTCGAGCGTCGCCTGCATCTTGACAATGGCCCTGTCAAGAGCATCGAGTATCTCAGGATCCTTCTCGTGTGTATGGAGGATGAACGATGACTTGGTCATCTCAAGATGCTCAACAGCCATCAGTTTCCTGTTCTCCTGTATAGACACCTCGTTGGTCAGGAGGTCTATGTCGTAAAGGATGAGAGGGTTCCTTGAAGCCGCTACATCTATCTCGTCCGTAAGGCGGATAAGAGCAGCGAGATAAGGCAGGCATACCGTGGTGCCGTCAGGCATCCTGTAATCGGCAGGGTATTCCTTTTCGTCGTAAAGATCCGTCTTTCTGTGGCCTCTTGAGACCTGCTTGATCGCAAATACGAACTCCTCGGACGGCATGTCGAACAACGGAGCGTACTTTTCAATGAAAAGGCCGCTGAACTCATTGTGATATGTCCTGACAAAGTCTGCCCTGGTATCGTCCGGGTGATCTTTGAAGTACTGCTCAGCTCCGAGAGCGTCCTTGAATTCCTCGTAGTCCTTTTCGCTTATGCCCATGCCCACATCGTGCAGGTAGCCTGCCATCAGCAGTACATAGATGTCGCTTTTGCTGAGCATATCTATCTGCTCGGTGCCCACAAGGCGGTTGCACGAATCGATGACCGTAAGGCTGTGAAGCTCAGAGTGATCGGTATACTCAGGGAAGAGCAGCCTGAATTTGGTAAGGATGCGCTGGCTGACGAACGCCGTATCCATGAACCTGCGGTGCAGATCCGGATCGAGCTCGCGCAGCCGCCTTTCGAGCATGTAATCCGTGCGCAGTTCGGTCACGAGGTCCGTTTCCTTTATCAGTATCGTAAGGACGTTGAGTCCCAGCAGGTTCTGGTAGCTGACCTCGTCGGCTATCTTATATACCATTCTGATGCCGATGTTGTCGAAGCGTTCCTCGTCCGAAACGAGTCTGGAGTACTCTTCCGGGTCGAACGGGATGCAGTCGTCCTTGAGCCTCAGCATCACCATGTCCTTCAGATATACGACCCTCGCGTTGAGGGAGTGAGTCTTGCCGTCGTGCGTGAAGCCGTGGTTTATGACATTGGCGCCCATCTCTTCGAGGCAGAGCGCTGAATAGTATGCGGTCTTGTCCTCCATGTCATGGGCCCTGCAGAATTCGTGGATGACCTCCGATGATTTCGATACTTCATCAAGATCGTTCAGAGTCAGATCGAGGCTGTCTTCTTTGGCCACGCCGAAATCAGGTCTGAGCAGCATCCATTCGTCCAGGTTGCGCGGCATGCGCCTCCAGTATATGAGTTCGTATACCGGCAGGGTCAGGATGGTCAGTATCATGCCGATCGGATTGGCGAGCCAGACGCCCAGAGCTCCGAGAACAGGAGCAAGCAGAACCGAAGGCGCTACCATCGAGATGAAGCCGTCGAATACAGACAGTACGTTTACGTACATGTTGTGGCCCGTCGCCTGCATGTAGTTGGTGTTCACCTGGCATATGAGTATCAGCGGTATGCAGAATGCGAATATCCTGAAGAGCTGTACGGTCAGCTTGAATACGTTGGATGCGCTGTCCGTGAAGAAGAAGCCCGAGATGACAGGCGATACGATAAAGGTGAATACGCCTATGAGGCAGGCGATGACCATGCTCTTTGTAAATGCGATCTTCAGCACCCTCTTCATCGAGGTCTTGTCTTCTTCGCCGTAGAAGACGCTTGTCAGCATGCGCACGACGGTGCCGTTACCTATGCAGAAAGCCATGAAGAGGCCCGAGATCATGTTGAACGCCGAGAGGGCAGAGAGCCCGTCATTCCCGGAACAGCCCAGAAGAACGCGGTTTATCACTATAGTCCTGAACGAGAGGCACAGTATGAGAAGCGCTCCCGGGAACCCTATCTTCACGATGCCGGGCAGCTCGCTCCAGTTGATGTTTTTGCGGCTGTAGCGCAGCTGCGCCTTTGACGAGAAATAGTAAGGGATGAGAATGACGAAGTATACCCAGTTGCTGATACTGGTCGCAAGCGCGAGCCCGGATATCCCCATGCCGAACACTGCTACGAACAGGATATCGAGTGCGACATTTGCCACGATCAGCCCTGCGATTCCGACGTAGCCTCTCTTCTCCTGGCGCTCCATCTGGAGGAAGGACGAGAGCTGCTGTGCCAGCATCATAGGGACGATGCCTATCGCATAGCCTCTGATATATGAAATGAGAGCCGGCTTGAGTTCAGCTGTGGCTCCGAGGATCGAGGCTATCGGTCCCGGTATCAGAAAGCTTATACCGGTAATGACAGCCGCTATGATGAATGTGGTCGTGAGGTTTAGGGAGAAAACGCCCTGCGTCTTTTTGAGATCTCCTCTGCCCATGTAGCGCCCGCAGAGAACGGCGGTGCCTCCGAGCATCACCGCTCCGGCAGCGCTGGTAATGTTGACCATCGAATAATAAAGTCCGATGACGCCGACGGTCGAAGAATCGATAAAGCGTCCGGCCATGACTCCGTTCACGATCGAGGTTATATACCCCATCGCGAAAATTAGGATCTGTACCGGAAGCATACTGTAGAACAGTTTGCTGATAAGTCTGTCGCCGTGATCATGCAAGCTTGTGGCCGCTTTCATTGATAGTCCCCCGCTCCTGATTATGTATACATAAATATCCTTACTACATAATACAATATTTGGTATACTTTATTGAAGAAAAAAAGGGAGAAAAAATGGGAGAAAAAATGGGAAAAGAACGCCTTATATCCATAGTCACTCCGTCGCATGATACCTCTGACGATCTGTTCAGGGCAGCCTTTGATTCCGTAACGGCGCAGACTCTGGACGAGTCGGAGATAGAATGGGTCATAGTGGTGCATAATTCATCGCCTGAGCACCTTTCCTTCGTGAAGGGCCTTTGCGAGGGACACCCTGGTTTTCGTGTGTTCGAACTGAACAATGACAAGCATACGGCCTCTAGCCCGAGGAACTACGCCCTCACAAAGGTGAGCGGCAGATACGTGACCTTTCTCGATGCGGATGACAGACTGACGCCTGAATGCCTTGCGACAATAGTCAGCGGCATGGATGAGGCCGGAGCCCAGGTCGGCAAGTACCGTTCCGAAAAGCTCGAAGAGGACTCCTCTGTGATGGAGTTCATGGACAACCGCGTGCGCTTCGATCAGACGAAGTCTCTGATCTGTCTTCATAACGACGATCCGGATGTGCGCAAACTGATGACCATGGCAAACATGATGATGAACAGCCAGGTGATAGAGAGGTCGTTCATAGAGCGCTACGATCTGCGCTTCAGCGAGGAAGTCCGCATATACGAGGACGTGATGTTCAATATGGAATGCCTGTCCCGCGCAGATACCATAGCGGTGTTCCCTCAGCTGATCGGTTACATTTACTACATGCACAGCGGCTCGACGATGCAGGAGCTCAAAGCGCCGGCTCCCGAAAAGATACTCGATACATGCCGCGACATAGAAAAGCAGCTGAAGCTCGGGGTCGAAGCCGGACTTTACATGCGCTATCTCTTCTTCGGACATATGAAGCAGATCGCCGATATGATATCCGCTTCGGAAAAGGAATATGGTTTTCCCGATGAGATACGCCGTGAAATAAGAGACATGATGGGCCCGTATTTCAATCTGATAGAACCTCCTGATCCGGACAGGAAATTCCTCAGCAGGGAGGAGATCGACGGCATAATATCGTATGTCAGGGAAACGATAGACGGACCTGAAGAGGCTCACGCCGGAAAACCGGCCGGGGATACCATGGAGGTCCTTGTGGACATACTGCGCTCGGCCGAAGGATCCGAGATAGGAGAGAACTGGGGCTTTGACCGCATAAGATCGCATGATGCCTATGAAAGCGAGATCCCGGTAAATACATACGACACATTCTCGCCGATGATAGACCTGATGAGACGCATCGGCGAGTCGGACATACTTTTCTGCGAGCCTGGCGCAGGGTACGCTGTCACTACCGGAACGATGAATACCCCGAGATGGATACCCTACACCGAAAGGGCCCTCGGGAAGTTCACGGACATGTGCCGCGATATCCTTGCGAACAGAGGCGGTGAAGACGGGAGCTGCTTCCTGATCGCCGGCAGCGTGAGAGGAGACAGGAAGCTTGCCGACGGGACCTACCCCGATTCGATCACCGGGGCAGTCATTCAGAAAATGAGAAAAGAATTCAGCTATGATTCTCACAGAAGCGGCGAAACGGAAGGCATCAGGCTCACCGGACCCGAAGAACTGTATTTTCTCAAAGCGCCTGCCGACCAGAGATATCTGGGGCTTCTGTTCGCTCTGCTCGACAGAGATGTGTCTATGATCGCGGCTCCGTTCACATGGACACTGCTCTGCAGCTTCATATATCTCGAGCGCAATCATGAAAAACTGACGCGCGACATCGAACAGGGGACGCTGGACGGAGCATCGTGGCTCAGCAGCGAAGAAAAGAGACGCTACCGCGCACTCTTTGACGCTGATCCCGAAAGGGCGGAGGAGCTGTGCGGCATATTCGAAAAAGGCTTTGATGAGCCTGTGATACCGAAGATATGGCCGAAATGCCGACGCGTAACGGCCGGCGGATCGGCGGATTTTCTGATCTATAAGCGCCATCTCATGCGTTACACCGGCTCTGTCCCGGTCTCGGACGGAGCTCACGCCGCATCTGAAGCGATCATAGGCAGAGAATGCGGGGACGGGCTGTTCCGTCTCGAATATGGAGAAAGCTATTTTGAGTTCATCCCTGAAGACCGTGAAGAAGGGAGTCAGAATGCGCTGGCAGCTGAAGAACTCGAGGAGGGGCGTTATTACGATGTGATCCTGACCAACAGGTCAGGCCTGTACAGATACGACCTCCGCGATGTGATAAAGGTCGAACGGATGGAGAACGGCGTTCCGGTCTACAGCCTTGCCGGAAGGAGTTTCGGGATGCTGACGATACCGGCCCGGAACGGCGGGCCGGTACGTATCAGGCCTGCTGATATGGCTGAACTCATGATCCGGCTGGGAGAGCGTTTCCGTGTCACCATAGCTGATTACTGTGTGAAATGGGATGAAGATGACCGGCGTATCGTGATCTACGCAGAACCCGCGGACGAAAGCGGTATGAACAGACTGATGGCGGTGCCGAAGAGCGGATTCGAAAGCGCTGCCGAAGAGATGCTTCGCGATATCGTGCCCGGATACGGGCGGTCCGTGGATGATGGCGCGGCGCAGCCACTTGCGGCGAGGATGCTGCAGCCCGAGACCCAGCTTGCATACTGCGACAAGCGCATGTATCTGAAGCAGATCATGCCGGCTCAGATAAAGCCGGTGCGCATACTGGATACGGACCCTGCGGCGCAGAGATTTTTTGAAAACTTCGTCATAGAAGACTGGAAGTAAAGGGTATATATCAGGGAATGAAAGAAAACGGTAAATGCTGCCTTCTGATGGGCGTGTATTACATGATCATATGCATAGTATTCAGCTTTGCGGCATACTATCTTTATCTGCAGGGATTTACTTCACGGCAGACAGGACTCATAATCTCGTCCTCGTGCGTGGTCGGCGCGTTCCTGCAGCCTGTTTCGGGAAGACTTGCCGACAGCGATCCGAAGTGGTCCTGGAAAAACCAGCTGCTTTTACTGAGCGCACTGGCTCTCGCTGTATCCATGGTCAGGATATTCATGGACGGACTCATCTGGGAGGGTTCATGCTACATACTTCTGTTTGTACTTGTTCTGGTGATGATGCCTCTTGTCAACTCGTCCTGCTTCTATTACAAGGACCGGGGGATCAGCGTTGACTACGGCGTAGTAAGAGGGATAGGCTCGATCTCTTACGCGGCGACCTCGCTCCTGTTCGGGTGGCTGACTGTAGCTGCAGGCCCGCAGGTGCTTGCTCTTTGCCTTGCGGCCCTGTTCGCGCTGCTGCTTGCGGCGGCCTTTATTATGCCGCTGGCGGCCGGCGTACCGCAGGACGTCAGGCCTGCTGAAACAAAGAATGAGCAGGGTACGAAGAACTTCATATCAGCCTATCCGGCTGTCATACTGATGGCGGCAGGCATCACACTGGGCTGTGTGTTCCATAACATGGTCGCTACATACATGATCGACATAATGAAGGAGGCCGGAGGGGACTCCGGCACCATGGGCACCGCGATCGCGATCGGCGGGGCAATGGAGCTTCCGGCGCTTTTTCTCTATACTCGCATAAAGGAAAAGAGCGGACTGTCTGCGGCTGCCCTCATATGCATCGGGTGTCTGATGTTCGTGGTCAAGGGAGTCCTGCTTGCCGCTGCGTCGGGCGTAGTGATGATATACTTTATACAGCTGCTCCAGGGCCCGTCATACGGGATCGTGACTGCGGCAAAGGCTGCATATGCTCATGAGACAGCAGCGGCCGGGGACGAGACCACGGGTCAGGCCGTGATGAGCATGACCGATTCCTTCAGCATAGTCGCGGGCAGCATGCTCGGAGGGTTCCTTCTGAGCGGCGGAAGTGCGGGCCGCATGCTTGTCGCCGGGACAGCGATGGCGGCTGCCGGTTCGATAATAACGATCATTGCCGCGAAAAAAGGCGGCATCGGAGGTATGAAAAATGAGTGACAGAAAAAAAGCGATAGTTACAGGAGCCTCGATCGGCATGGGCAGGGGGATAGCCCTGGTCCTTGCGGAGGAGGGCTACGATATAGCGTTTTCTTATTACGGAGACGATGAGCAGAGTCTGAAGTACGTCGAAAAGACAGTCTCCATGCTGAAAGAAAAAGGCGCTGAGAGCTGGCAGTTCAGCGCAGACCTGACAAAAAAGGGAGCACCGAAGGAGTTCTTCAGCAAGGCAGTTGCGGCACTCGGCGGACTCGATCTTCTGGTGAACAGCGCGGGCGTCAACATGCCGCTTCCTCTGCAGGAGCTTACCGAAGAGAACATAGATTACCTCTTTGCTCTCGACCAGAAGGCATATGTCATGCTGATGCACTATGCGGCGTGCTACATGATAGACAACGGCATAAAAGGATGCATAGTCAACGTGAGTTCATCAAGAGGCGACAGGGCATATCCTAACGCGGGCATATACTGCGGCATCAAGGCGGGTCTCAACAGGATGATAGAGGCCTTTGCCCTGGACGTAGCAGGGTACGGCATCAGGATAAACAACGTTTCCCCGGGCGCGACCAGGGTCCGTACGAAGGAGGAGCTGCTCGACATCAAAAAAGGAGGGCCTACGGACTACTTCTGGGACGAGGCGTACATCGAGCATCCTGAAAAGGTCGAGTCCGACTTCTGGGACAAGCTCGGACCGAAGATCCCTCTCGGAAGATGCGGAGAGGCCGAAGACATAGGAAAGGCCATAGCCTTCCTCGCTTCGGACAAGGCATCATATATCACAGGTATAACACTGAGGGTCGACGGAGGGCTAGTGCTTCCGGGCATGCCTGAAGACCCGTATCTCGACGGAGTAAGCTGGAAATAACAGGAAAGAAGCATGGAAGAAACAAACAGAGAAAAAGGATTATTACGTTTCAGAAGAAACGGCGACCTTACGAGCCGTAAACTTGCCGAGTACATCCCGGCGATGCTGATAACCAATATTTCGGCCCTGCTGCTCATTTCGGTCGACGGCATCGTTGCCGGAAACCTCGTGGGCAAAGAAGCGCTTTCAGCAGTCAATATCTTCTATCCGGTGACCGTCCTTGTGGGCGCCATAACGATGCTGGTAGCGAGCGGGGTCTCGACCAGCCTTTCGACGGCGATGGGCAAAAATGACCACGCCGCGCTCGACCGCATCAAGGCCGCATCGGTACGCGTCACCATAGTCATGGCTGCGGCAGTCGCGATCGTCCAGATACCTGTCGTATGGCTGGTGGTAAGATCATACGGACTGTCTGAAGAGATGTACAGGATGACGATGCAGTACGCGATAGGCATCATGATATGCACGCCTCTCGGACTCATATCGACTGTCGGGACATATCAGCTGCAGATCGCAGGCAAGATGAAGATCCTGATGGGGCTGTCCGTTATTGAAGGCCTGGCCAACCTCGGATTTGACCTGCTGTATACGGGGGTTTTCCACATGGGGATCGCGGGCACCGGGTACGGAACTGCCACAGCGAATATCATCAGATGCACGCTTACTGTACTGTACCTGTATCGCAAGACTGACATGCTCAGGAGCGATACGAAAAAGGTCGATCCCGCCGATGTGAAGAACATACTGGGTATTGGCGTCCCTGATGCGTCTTACGCGCTGATCAACGCTTTACAGAGCTATCTGATCATGAAGATACTGCTCGCAGCATTCGGAACGGACGGGGGCGTCATCAAGGGCGTTTGCACGCTCTGTTACAGCATAACGAACGTTCTCATCAACGGCATATCCGGGAGCATGCGGCCTCTTATGGGACTCTATGCCGGTGCTGATGACAAGGCCGGGCTCCGCATACTGATGAAACAGGGATCGGTGCTCAATTTCATAAGCGCGGGACTGGCCACTCTGGTGATATGGCTCAGACCGCAGTGGTTCTATGCCATAAACGGCGTGGATAACATACCTGAGAACGGGCTGCTGTGCGTCAGGCTGTTCGCACTGTTCTTCATACTAAAGGGCGTTGATTTTCTGCTCAGGATGTATCTGAACAACAGGAAGGATTCGAAGTACGCGACGATACTCACCGTAGTGGGCAACGCGACTCTGCCGCTGTTCGCCTTCATGCTGTGGAAGATCGCTCCGGCCCCGTACATCTTCCTTTCATATCTCGCTACTGAGATCGTGGTGTTCGTGATGTCGTATGTCAGATACCGCGGCTGGCTCGAAAAAGACAGAAAAGAGATCGAAGAGAACGGTCACAATATCGTGCTGTACATGACCGTGCATCCGGAAGAGGCCGTCGAAGCATCAAGAGAGCTCAGAAGCTATGCGGAGGAGCACGGGATAAGCAAGAGAATCGCATACCGCGCTGCGCTCTGCATGGAGGAGATGGTCGCATACACAAGGGCGGCGGAGGCCATAGACCCGATAATGAAGCTGATCGAAGAAAGCGAAGCTGAAAAGAAATTCGCTGCTGTCGCGACCATGGGAGGAAAGGTCCCGTGGGCGGAAAAAGTGATGAAGGATATAGCCGACAGGCTGAGCGTCGAGGTCATAGTGAGATTCAAAGGCGAACACGAGGCCATATTCATCGAGCTGGATGACGGCAGGTGCATCGCGCTTGACAAGAGCGATATCTCCCGCAAGCTCATCACCGACAACTATGAGCTTCTCAAGAAACTTGCGAAGAACGTCGAATACCAGTACATACTGAACATGAACTACACGAGGTTCACATTCAGCGAGGACTGATACGGAACAGGCCTGACATAAGGGGGGGAAAATTGGAGAAGAAGAAATTATCATTCATCATACCGGCATATAACTGCGCGGATTTTATGGAAGAAACTATCGGCTCGGTGATCACGCAGCTGCCTGATGACTGTGAACTGGTCATCGTAGATGACGGATCGACGGATGAGACGGCGCAGCTCCTGAAGGAACTGGAATCCGGTCAGGAGAACATCCGGGTGATGTATGCAGCTCACGGAGGCGCTTCAACTGCAAGGAACCACGGTCTTGATATGGCGGAGGGCGAATGGATCACTTTCATGGACTGTGACGACTGCCTCGTTGAAGGCTTCTTTGAGAAGGCTATGCCTCTCCTTGAGGATGAGACCGATCTTTACATATTCAGCTTTGAACGCGTCGAATTCATGAAGGATGAAGAGGCAGGCGTGATACGGGAGACAGTCATGCCTCTCGCGGTCGAGGACTGTACATACCCGATAGTGTCGGTTTTTGCAGACAAATACGTAAGGGCGAGAAATCTGCTCGTATATTCAGCGTGCAATAAATTCTACAGAAGGTCGCTTCTGAACGAACACGGCATAAGATTCAGGGACGGTATGCCGTTCGGCGAGGACAGGCTGTTCAACTACGACTATCTCATGCACTGCGGACAGGTAAGGACTTCGTCGCTCAGGATGTTCAGATATATACAGAGAAATCCCGATTCCGCGTCAAAACGTTCCTATCCTGACTATTTCAATACGATCATGGCTCTGCATAAAGCCAAGATGGACTGCTTCCTCAGTCTCTCGAAGGGCACTACTAAATCGGAAAAGAGGGCTTTTACGGGCTTTGATCTGTCGACTGAAGTGAGCAGGATGATTGACAGATTCCCGGTCCACCCCAATGAGCGGGACGAGAATCTTCCGTATATCAACAGCCTCCTCTTCGGAGAGCAGGACGATACCGGCGGCAGATACGATGTCATTATCGTTCTCGGAAGCCACAACTGCGCATACAGAGCAGATAAAGCCCTTGAAACGGCGGGCAGTGATCCGGATACTGTATTCCTGGTGACGGGAGGAAACGAGCACAAAGAAGGATCTATTACCGAGGCCATGTTCATGGCGGAATATCTCAAAAAAAGAGGCGTCCCGGAAAACAGGATACTGCTCGAGGAAGCGGCTGAGAATACATTCCGCAATCTTAAGCTTTCAGCAAAGATGATCGATGCAGCCGTGATAACGGGGATACTCCCGCGCGAAGCGAAGGACCTTCGCATCGGCATAGTGACGGCAGGCTTCCACGTGCCCCGGACCAGGGCGATGACCCGGACCATCCCGTGGTATGATGACAAGAATATAGTGTTCATACCTGCGTACAGCCCTCGTATGAGGCCTGAAAACTGGTACCTTGATTCCACGAGCAAAAGTATATGCCTCGGAGAGATAGCAAAATGCTGCTGCGTCGGGACAGAAGACACAGGGGAATAAAAACGTGCTGACCGATCTTACGGTATTTGCCGTGTCGTATGCAAGATACAGGAAATGGATGGACGCCGGCAGGTGTATCGCCCTCGATAATGATGAAGAAACTGAAAAACTGATTACAGACAATTACGGGCTGCTCAGAAAACTCGCGAAAAGCGTCGAATACCAGTATATACTAGATCTGAACTATACAAGATTCACATTCAGTGAGATCTGAGCTGAGATGCTGCAAAACTGAACAATATGCTTTCGGAAAAAGAAGAAAAATGACGTCAAATAAGGATGAACTCAAAGAATACGAGCAGCAGCTCGGGGCAGCCGTCAGGGCAAAGAAAAAATACCTTGCCTCGGCGCTCTTATCCGAAGCAGAGGAGTGCATCTTGATGATCGGCGGAGCTTCGGACCATGAGTCTTACAAAAGGAATGTTCTGCCATACTGGAAGAAGTTCGGATACGTGCCGGAGAAGATCTGGTTTCAGCTTGCCGGATCACGTGATAATGTGACGGACCCCAGGTCCATGCCGCATGATCTTCTGTACAATGAGATCGTGCCGTATCTGAACAACATGCAGTTCGCAGATGCGGTGACGGACAAGTCGTATTATGGGATGTGGTTCCCCGATGCCAGACAGGCAGGGACCATATGCTGCAGGGTGGCAGGCGTTTATTACGATGGCGGGATGAACATCATCAGCAGGGGAGAAGCGCTCAGCCTGTGTGTGGACAGTGCCTGCGAGATCTTCATAAAGCCTTCGCTTTACACCAGCGCCAGCAGAGGTATCAGCATGGCGGATACCCGCTGTACGGATGCCAGTGATCTCGAAGAGATCTTTGAAAAAACGGGGATGAACTTCATAGTCCAGCAAAAGATAGAGATGCATCCGGAGCTTGCGGTGCTGAGCCCGGATTCCGTGCCTGTTGTACGGATCAATTCCCTTCTCATGGATGATGAAGTCCACATACTGTCGGAAGTCATGAGAGTAGGCGCCAGAGGCGAAAAAGTCCCTTTTCAGAAAAAAGGCGGATACTATACTGAGATACTGAAAGATGGAAGCCTCTTTGATAAGGTGCTGTTTGTGGCGCATCATGAAAGTGAAAACGAATGGTCCCGCGAGCTGTCATGGAGAAGTGCAGAGGAGTACGGATATTTTGACTGCAGCTATAGGGTGCCGATGTTGGACAGGATGCGTGGGCTGACAAAAAAACTCCACCCCCGTCTGGCGCGTTTCAGATACATAGGATGGGATCTTACACTGGACAGGGACGGCGAACCGGTGCTGATAGAGATAAACCTCTCTCCGGGCATCCTGTGCGGACAGGTCTCGATATGCGCACCTGTATTCGGAGACATGACCGACAGGATACTTGAGGATTTCTTCTTTGAACGCAGCCTTGAAAACGTACAGACCCAGGGCTTGCTGGTCCAGTGACATAGACATGAAGGAATAAAGTGGATTGATAAAGATAGGTAAACCATACGTGATCGAAAACGGTGACAGGGCTGAGCTCCACGCGAAGGTGAAAATCAGCGGAGACACGGCTGCCCGCTTTGCAGAAGAGACCGCAGGGCTGCCGAATGTTTCGTGGCTCAACACATATGATTACCCTCCCGCGTCATGGGATGAGGAGGACATCTCGCTATGGTTCGCTGTGCCGCTCGGGTATGGTAAGTATCTCTGCGCAGAGAGGAGCGATGCATTTGTCATCGCCTTTTTATGGTATGCGATGGTCACCGGCTCGGATATACGTTTTGAAGCTCCTCTGTCGGAGAAACTCCACAGCGGGCTGACACAGAAGCTGATCCCTGCTCTGGCAAGAGACGGATACAGGATGATAAAATTGGATGGCCCGCTGAGCGATGAGCCTGTATGGAACGAAGGCGGGGTCGTGACGGGGATGTCCTGCGGAGCTGACGCCATGTATACTCTCCATACCTATGGGGGAGAGTACGCGCCGGAGGGGATGAGGCTCACTCATCTGGCGTATTATCATGCGGCTTACATGTTCCCGTTTGTCGAACCGCCTTATGATGTGGATGCAATAATTGCTGAGACCGAGCGCATGTACGAGATACCTACGGCAGAGCATGCCGGTTCTGTCGCTGCTGGCCACGGCCTCTGTTTTGTAGAAGAATGGACGAATCTTGACAGGGATTTTTACCGGGGAGGAATGATATATTCGGGGATGTACCGTTTCCTGAGCTGCACGCTGGCTCTTGAGCATCTCTTCTCCCTGTTTATCATCTCGTCATCAGGCCATGGGCATGACCTCGATCAGGCATCACTTTTTGTCCCGACCCAGAATTATGAGGATGTGATATGCGGCAACTGCATGACGGAGACTCTGCGCTGCATGAACAGCGATCATCAGACCCGTACAGAAAAACTGAAAGCGATAGCTGATGATCCGGATTTTCAGAGATATGCGGCAGTGTGCTTCAATGACAGCGAGGACGGCAGAGGCTGCGGCGAATGCATCGGGTGCTGGAAGGCCATGGTGCCGCTTGACATCCTCGGCAAACTGGACAGCTTCGGCGCCCGTTTCGATCTTGACAGATATTACAGGGAACGCAGAAATGTCTTCATGGATCTCGTAAACTTTTCGTTCAGACCCGAGGCGGCTTCAGTCAGGGAGAGCGTCAGGCAGATACTCGATCTGGCAGAAGAGACAGGCGGAGAGGCCGGAGCGGAATTCACAGAGGCCTGGCGGGAAATAAAGGAACAGAAAGCGGCGGAAAATGGAAGACGGAAGCAGTAAAGGATTAGCAAAATACAGGCGCATGGGAGAGCTCAGCGCCCGCAAGCTCAGAGAGTACATCCCGGCGATGATCATGACAAACCTGTCGTCGCTGCTGCTCCTTACGGTAGACGGGGTTGTGGCAGGCAATCTCATCGGACAGGATGCGCTTGCTTCTATCAATATTTTCTATCCTGCCAGCATCCTTGCCGGGGCTGCGTCCATGCTGGTATCGGCCGGCGTATCGATAAGTCTTTCGACAGCCATGGGGAAGAACGATCAGGCGGAACTCGACCGTGTAAAGGGTATATCCCTGCGCGTCATGCTGATATCGGCCGCCTTCATCTCCATGCTCCAGATACCTGTGGTATGGCTGATCATAAGATCCTACGGGCTGCCGGGTGACATATTCGCGATGACGATGCAGTACGCCGTCGGCATAATGCTGTGCACACCGCTGGGGGTCGTTTCCTCTGTGGGCACATACCAGCTGCAGATAGCCGGAAAGATGAACGTTCTCATGAAGCTGTCTGTGATCGAGGGCGTCAGCAATCTGCTGTTTGACCTCTTCTTCATGGGTGTCCTGGATACAGGGGTAGGCGGAGCCGGATTCGGTACCGCATGCGCAAATGCCCTCAGATGCGGACTGACCGTCTTTTACATTGCCAGGTTCACGGACATGTACAAGAGCAGTACGAAGAAAGTAAGCGCAGCTGATGTAATGGGAGTGCTCTCGCTGGGCGTGCCTGATTCTTCATACGTAGTGGTGCGGGCCATGCAGAACTATCTGATCATGAAGATACTTCTCGCTGCTTTCGGAACTTCCGGCGCAGCGATCAAAGGCGTATGCTCTCTCTGCTTCAACATCTCGTATGTTCTGATCGGCGGTATAAGCGGAAGCATGAGACCGCTGATGGGACTTTATGCCGGCGGAGAAGATAAGGAGGGCCTGCGCATACTGATGAGACAGGGGGCCGTACTCAATATCATAGCTGCGGGGATGATGACTCTGGTGACAGAGCTGCGACCGGAATTACTGTTTTCGATCAACGGGATCCGTGATATACCTGAAGGCGGCGCGACGTCCATCCGCTTATATGCGCTGTACATCGTGTTCTGCGGCTTCGACTCGCTGTTCAGGATATACCTTACGAACCGCAAGGATACCCGGTTCACTACATTGCTTACGCTCGTTGGCAGCGGCAGCATGCCGCTGTTTGCCTTTATACTGTGGAAGACAGCGCCGGCGCCGTACATATTCCTGGCGTATCTGGCTTCGGAGCTGGTGGTATTTTCGATGTCCTGCGTCAGGTACCGCGGCTGGCTCGAAAAAGACAAAAAAGAGATCGAAGAGAACGGACGCGACATCGTACTGTACATGACCGTGCATCCGGAAGAAGCCGTCGAAGCATCGAGAGAGCTGAGAAGCTTTGCGGAAGAACACGGGATAAGCAGGAGGATAGCGTACCGCGTGGCGCTGTGCATGGAGGAGATGGTCGCCTACGCAAGGGCGGCGGAGGCCATAGACCCGGTAATGAAGCTGATCGAAGAAAGCGAAGCGGAAAAGAAATCCGCTGCTGTCGTGAGCAGGGGAGGAACAGCCCCGTGGACAGAAAAAGTGATGAAGGATACAGCCGACAGGCTCAGCGTAGAGGTCATAGTGAGGTTCAGGGGCGAACGCGAGGCCATATTCATCGAGCTCGATGACGGCAGGTGCATCGCGCTGGAAACGAGCGAGGTCTCCGGCAAGCTCATAACCGACAACTACGAGCTGCTCAGGAAGCTTGCAGAGAGTGTCGAATACCAGTATATACTGAACATGAACTACACAAGGTTCACATTCAGCGATAAATGACAGAACTGAAGAGGATCATTATCAAAGCGGGGGAAAATTGGACACGAAAAAGTAATTATCATTGTGACAGGAGGCGCAGAAGATTAGATGATCAGTTTAGGAAAGCCATACATAAGGTGAACAAAGAATGATTTGCGAAGAGAAAAGACTTGATTTCCGCATACCTGATCCGGAGATTCTTAAAGAAGACAAAAGACAGGCACAGCTTGTGTTCAGACTGAATCAGACAATGCCTGTGACTGATGAGTACCGACAGGTTCTGAAAGAGCTGTTCGGAGGCAATCTCGGAGAAGGATCACATGTGGTCGCGCCGATCCAGGGCGGGTTCTTTGATCGTATAACAATAGGCAGAAATGTTACGATCAATTCGAATCTGCTTGCTATGGCCGCAGGAGGGATTATGATAGAGGATGATGTACAGATAGCCCCGAATGTACAGCTGCTTACCAGCAACCATGATCCATATGAAAGAATGATACTGCCATGCAGGCCGATCCTGATCAAAAAAGGCGCCTGGATAGGTGCGGGCGCAACAGTTCTTCCGGGGATCTGCATCGGAGCATATTCGATCGTGGGAGCTGCATCTGTGGTGACTGAGGATGTGCCGGACTATGCTGTTGCAGTTGGTAATCCTGCGAGAGTAGTCAGGATGCTGGACGAAGAGCGATTTCGGTAATGAAAGTAAGCTCACAGGGACAGGGAAAAGCAGGATGAACTTTACAGGATTCACTTTCTGACGGATTTGAGTTATTATATTAGAATCGGATTGTTTTTTAGAAGAAGGGACTGTAAATGGCCAAACTACTGAAATTCGAATCTGTTCGGGACGCGGCGAAAAAGCCGGCCTTTGACCAGGTATACGAAGAAAACTACGACAGAGTCTACAAATATACATATTCGATCCTGCTGAACAGGGAAGACACAGAGGACGTTGTCAGCAATACTTTCATGGCGGCTTATGCGGCATATGACAGATACGACCCGGAAAAGTCTTCGCCTGCCACCTGGCTCATGCGCATTGCACACAACGAGGCGATCAATCTGGTGAGATCGGCGGCTTATTCAAAGCGCACGGAAATGCCGGAGTACTATGAGGTGCCTGACAATTCGGAGGATTCGGTACGCGGCCTTGAAGACAAGGAAGCCGTGCTGTTCCTTTATTCAAAACTCAGCATCTCCGAAAGAGAATTTCTGAACATGAGATATGCGATGCAGATGAAGGATGCCGAGGTCGCCGAGACCATGGGGCTCCCTGTAAAGACGGTGAACAAAAGATACCAGAGACTGCTCGTAAAGTGCAGGGAAATACTTGAAAACAGATAAACAAAGATGGATGTCTCCGTAACATACGTATACCCGTATATTAAGTGGAGGTTGGACATGGATATTACAGAAAACAGAATTGAAGACATGCTGAGGAATACGGTATTTACCAACAACGCTCACAAGGAGGCCTTAAGGAAGAAGATCCGTTCGGGTATCGTCGAACTCGGCGAGGATGAGCTCGAAATGGTCGCAGGCGGTGTCGAGATGCCGGGAGATTTTCATCTCATAGATGAGAGCCGTGACGGATTCATCCAGTGGTGAAGGAATGAGATCACCGGTACTCGAACTGGCGGAAATATACCCGCAGCTTTATCTCGATCCTGACAGCAGCAGTATCGATGAATATAAAGCGGCAGTGCTTTCCGGAGACAGGCCCGATAAGAGGGACCTGTCTCACTTTGCTTGTGACGCGCGCGACAGTGCGGAGCGCATCATGACTCCGGCGGGAGAGGCTCTTGTCGTTACCCTGTATAACAGGCGCGACTTCGAGGTCTTCGTGCGCTGCATGATGGCGGCAAAAGAGGGGCCTGACAAGGCAGTGCCGGCCACGATGGGCGCATCCACGCTGACGGCATTCAACTGGCCGCGGATATTCGCTCACAGGGACGCTTTCATGAAGGAACAGCGCGAGGCGGGAGTGTCCGATCCGGACTGGGGCGCCGAGTTCAGGCGTTTCACGTCGGTGAAGGAGAACTACATTGACACCTTCATAGTGCTCTCGCGCGGACCGTACAGCAACGTTTCCCGTGAAGCTGCGTCTTTGGCTTCCGGAACGGAGATGAGCGAAGAGGAGTGGATCGAAAAGTCCGATGCCATAAGAAAGTATCACGAACTGACGCATTTCATATGCAGAAAGCTGTATCCTGATATGATCGATGCCGTATGGGACGAGATGACGGCGGACGCGGCAGGGATATATGCAGCGTTCGGACGCTTCTGCCGGCCGCTGGAGGAGGTCTTTCTCGGCGTCAGGGACGGTGAGTACGCCGGCGGACGTCTCGAGAACTACCTTGAAGAGGGAGAAGACATCGCTGCTCTTGCACCGCGGGTCAGCGCCGTCCTCAGGGAGTTCGAAAGCATCGCAGAAAACAAGCAGGGAATGGAGGTCTTCGATTTCATGCTCATGCTCGAAGAAAGACAGGGAGAACTGTGGAAACAATGGCGCGGATAAGCCGGAGATATCGTCAAAACAGTCCGCTGAGGCTTCAGGTTTCAGCGGTTTTTTGGTATAATAATACGTTGAAAGTAACGGCGGACGCACAGGCGTCAGCTTTCTTGTATCGTTCTTGAACGAGTGGACTGAGAGGGAATAAATGCTGATACTGTTTATGTTCAGGAGGATGCCTCTTTTATGGATAATTCCTCTTATCGTACTGATACTCTGCTATGCCGGCATACTGAAAAAGATGGGCAAAAAGCCCGCTCTGGGCATAGTGCCTGTGATCGGAGAGTGGAAGATGTCGCACGACCTCTTCAGGGGCATGCACACATTCTGGAGAGCGGCGGCAGTTTCGCTCTGCCTGTTTGCGACAGCGCTGTGGCTCAAGGACGGAGAATACGCCTTGATGCTGAGCCTCTCGGCTGTCATCGTATACGGGATCTTCATGGCCCGCCTTTACTGGAGACTCGCAAAACAGTTCGGAAAGAACGTCGGATTCAGGATCGGTATCGTTCTGATGCCGTTCATCTTCCTGGCCGTGCTCGCGTTCGGAAAAAGCGTCTATCTGGGACCGAGGCAGTTCGGACCTGCAAAGGAGCGCAGCAAAGCGGCAGTGTGGCTGTGGAAGGCGCTCGCGGGCCTTATCACCGTCGCCGAAGTGGCAGCGGTAGCCGGCGGATGCTTCATACTGGCTACGATACTGCATCCTGCGAGGCCTATAGCTCAGCTGATCATCCAGGACGAACTGGATAAGATGAGTTCCGTCACGGAATCGAGCGAGGTGATCGGAAGGGAAGACACTCTCGGAAGCGGATACAAAAGTATGATCGAAGGGATGAGAACGAGAGACTACTTCTTCCCTGATCATTCAAAAGACAAAAAGGTCGTGGTGATGGAATACATCATCGGTTCGGATCTCGAAGATAACAGGGGGAGCGCATCGATCAATATTTCCCAGATGAAAGATGCCACCGCAAAGGGAAGCGGCCTCGATTTCGTCATCCAGGCCGGCGGCTCGGACCGCTGGTTCACCGAAGGGATAGACGATTCGACTGTAGGAAGATACCTCATAAGCGGAGGCAAGATCACAGAAGAGCAGGCTCTGGATGACAGCATGTGCATGTCAGAACCTGAGAACCTCAAAGACTTCATCATCTGGACCAAAGAGAACCACCCTGCCGACAGATATATGCTGGTGCTCTGGGATCACGGCGGCGGCTTCGTTGCCGGCTACGGAATAGACGATCTTAACAAGAGGACGGATACGGATTACGGAAGCATGAACGCGTCCGAGATCATAGACGCAGTGAAGGACTCCGGCGTCAAGTTCGACCTCATCGGCAGCGACTGCTGCCTGATGCAGAACATCGAATACGCCTACGCATTCGAGCCTTGCGCCGATTACTATCTGGCTTCGGAAGAAACTGAGCCGTCCTACGGCTGGTTCTATACTGCCGGATTCGGAAAGCTTGCCGAAGATCCGGCCCTGAGCACAGAAGAATTCGGACGAATGATGGTGAGCTCGTACGACCAGCTGTACAGGACGATGAACAACGGGGATCCGCAGCCTGAAAACACGCTCTCGCTCGTGGACCTCACTCTGGTAAAGCCGGTCTACGAACAGCTGATGGCCATCATGAGCGGGGCCGTCAGCAAGATGAAGGACGACCCGGAGGTATTTGCCAATATATCGGCGGCAAGATCCGGGGCCTACAGTTTTTATGATATGGAGCAGACTGACCTCGTGAGCTTTCTCACCTCTCTGAAGAAGGCTGACTACAAACAGGAGGTCGCGTCCGATGAGGATATCGACAGGCTGACGGATGCGGTAAAGGCATGCGTCGTATACCGGAACAAGGACTCCGCCGAGGGGATAAACGGACTGGCAGCGGATTTCCCGTACGACAGCCTCGAGACCTACAGCAGCGAATATGAACAGCTCAAGGCCGTCGAATACGCTGATGAAGAGGAGTTCTTCAACAACTTCTGCAGCATAATGGCCAGCCAGCAGATGCGTCAGACGGAAGAGAGCGACAGTCTGTTCAACCGCCTGCTCAGCTACGATTATTCCAACGAGGAATGGTATGTCAAAGGCTTCGAGGACTACGATACCACGAATGTCTTTGTCGACATTCCTGTGAAGGAGGCAGGCGGAGCATACCTGGCCGATCTTCCGGAGAAGACCTGGGATACAGTCCTTTCGGTCAGCACGATAGCGTACATGGTCACGGACGACGGACTCATGTACCTCGGCAATGAATACAGCGATGCCGGCGAGTCAGACGGGCATCCTCTCATAGGCCTCGACGACAAGTGGGTCCACCTTAACGGCCAGCTGGCATGCTATGAGACGGAAGAGCCATACGAGACTGAGGACGGCCTGGTATACAAGGGAACGATAAGGGCCAGACTGAACGACTATGAGGACATCACCATCCATGTCGAGTGGGATCCTGTGAAGGATGATTCCGGAGAGGCAGTTTCCGGACATGTGACCGGATACAGCAAGGATCGCGACAGGGAGTTCTTCTTCATGAAGAAGGGCCTCGAACAGTTCAGGACCGGTGATAAGATAGAGCTGATGTTCGATGTCTACGATGAAGAAGGCAAACTGATGGATTACATAAGCTACGGCAAGCCTGTCACCGTATTGTCGGACGGACGCCTCACAGTTTCGGATCAGCCTCTGAAAGAAGGCACCGAACTCGAATACTACGGCATCCTGACAGACGTATATCAGAGGGAACTCATGACTGAGGCGATAAGGGAAAAGATAAGTGGTAGCGAAAATAAATAATTCGGATGAACAGAGAAAAATAAGACGGTCGCAGATGACGCTCGTGATCGTAGGAACAGGCATCATCATGTTCGGAGCCTGGGCCGCTCTGAAGATGTTCAGCATGATACTTCTCAGGACCAGTGAGACGATCGAGGAGACCAGAAAGACGCTTTTCTACGGACAGGACGGCGTCAGCGACAAAGAGGTCTTTATCTGGATAATGGTCATTACTGCTCTGTATGTGTTGATCGAACTCAGCGTAAGGCTGTATGTCGGAAAACATGCCATAGCAGAAGGGCGCGGACTCGGTTCGGGCAGACTGTATCTGGTTTTTACGGCGATGCTCATACTTGCCGGGACGCTTGCCGTACTGCTCGACGGATATGTAGTGATGATCAATCTCGTCGGAGGAGGCATCGAAGAAGGGGAACTGACGCGCAGGAACGCCGGGACGTCCCTTGTGATCGACCTGACATCCCTGGTAATGACGATAGAGATGATGGCAGCCGCGTTCAGGGTAAGAAAGTACAAAAAAACCATCAGAGAAACGGAGGCGGACGATGCAGCTTGATTTTCATTATTACGCTACATACTGCGCAGCCGCTCTGGCCGGATATACTCACGAAGAGAGTCTTGAGATAGCGTACAGCGCGCAGTTCGTGGACTGCTGCACCAGGACCCTTCTGTCCAAGATAGGCGGACCGCCTTCGGCTGCCACGACCCAGCTGTCGCTTGAGATGATGGAGGCCGACACGGATCCGGTAGGACTGCAGGATATAACCAGGATATGGGCGTCGTTCCACTTTCTTCCGGGCAATCTGAATGCCGTAAAGAAAAAGTGCGGCAAGCGCTATCTCGATAAATACAGGCTGATATGCGATACGAACGGAGAGCTTCTGGTCGACACGGTCGAACTTGCCAGAGGCAAGGGGACTGCCGCCGCCGGAGTCGCGATGCATGTGCTCGCTGATACATGGGCTCACCGCTATTTTGCCGGCACGCCGTCGCTTGTTATCAACAACACGAGCTATTATTTCTATGAACTGATACCGGACGGGAACGGCTTTACCGAAAGGATGATCAATTTCAACCATAACCCGGCAAGTCCCGATGACCCGGAAAAAGGGATATACACCAACAGTCTGTACCAGGGCGACGAGAGCGCCATCATGAATCTCGGCCACGGCAGATGCGGGCATTTCCCGGACTACAGCTTCGCAAGGTACAGATACATGCCGGCATGGGCCGGATACCGCGAGGTGATCAAGGACAATCCGAAAGATTACATGCATGCCTTCTGCCAGATGGTCTACGCCCTGAAGAGCCTCAGGGATCCTGACGGACGGTTTGAGACGAAAAAGTATGCGACTGACGAAGTGATGCCATGGTCGCAGGAAATAGGCTGTATCCTGCAGATAAGGCAGACTGACGCATCGGCACAGTGGAAAGCCCTCGGAGAGAAGATCAGCGGTCAGACTATCCCTGACTTTGATATCGAGAAGTATCAGAGCGAGTACATGAACGCCCCTGATAAAAAGCACTATACGACATTCCTCGGCGAATTCATCCTCGCTGCCCTTGCCCAGAAGAGCATGGTCACGAACAGGATATTCAAGTCCGGGAACAAATTAGCAGGCTATTCTGTTGATTACAATAAGAAAGGCTTCAGGGGAATGAAGGACTTCAAGAGGCTTGCGAAACAGGCAGAAGGGGAGAAAGCGAAATGACAAGGACCAAAAGGATCATAAACATAATTGAAGCCCTGGTCATGCTGGCGCTTGCGATATATCTCGCGATGTTCCCGACGTCGTCGCTGCCGCTGGTGCTCGGGATCATCGCACTGGGAATGACGGTGAAAGGGATCAGAGCCCTTATGTATTATTTCTCCATGGCTAAGCACATGGTAGGTGGAAAAACAGTACTGTATCGGGGTATAATACTCCTTGACATAGGCATACTGACTTCCTCTCTGGCTGATGCCCCTGACCGGTCGCTTGTCATCTACATAACGGCGGTATGCATTTTCACCGGTCTCGTGGCCGTACTCAGAGCCAGAGAAGAAAAAACCGGCGGTTCGCGCCGCTGGATCTGGAAGCTCATCTACGGAGTGGTCTACATCCTCGTGGCTGCACTGGTGCTTTACGGCGGTTTCGTATGGAAGCTGCCTGAGATAGCGGTAGATGCCTATGCCCTCGGACTCATCTTGTCGGCGGCAGGCAAGATCGGGAGCGCTTTCAGACGCACCGCGATCGTGTATATACAGTAGGAGAGACAGTAATGGCAGACAATACAGACAATAAGCAGAACATATACAGAGAGAAGACCCTGGAACGCATATCCGCACCGGATCAGCTGACCGATTATCTTAAGGTGACCAATCCGGGCATATGGGTGGTACTCACGGCGGTGATAATACTGCTGGTGGGTGTGTTCGTATGGTCCTGCGTCGGTGACCTCGAAACAAAGTCACCTTCGACGATCATAGTCAAGGATAAGACGGCCAGGGTCGCTACCAGGGACATGAAAGAACTGACGGAGGGCGATGAACTCCGCCTGGAAGACAAAAACTATGACATATCGTCGGTCACCACGGATGAATTCGGCAGAAAGATCGGGATTGCCAGTGTGGATCTGCCTGACGGGGTATATGACGGCATAGTCATAGTCGAAAAGACCCATCCGATAGAATTCCTTACCAGAAGCGACACATAAAGATACATTAAATGGAAAAAGAATCAAAAGAAAAGAAGGCAATAAACAGAAAGCCGGTAAAAAAGCCTGTTACCAAAGGCGTCGCCAAGGTGCCGGTCGTGATGCAGCTCGAGGCGCTCGAGTGCGGAGCGGCTGCTCTTGCGATGGTCATGGCTTATTACGGTCTGTGGGTGCCTCTCGAACAGGTCAGACTCGACTGCGGAGTATCCCGTGACGGGTCCAAGGCCAGGAACATCTACCTTGCGGCAGAGAACTACGGCTTCAAGGTGCAGGCATTCCGTATGAGCCCGGAGGCTCTCAAGGAAAGCGGGACTTTTCCGTGCATCATCCACTGGAACATGAACCACTTCGTTGTCCTCGACGGTTTCAAGGGAAATTACGCGTACATCAACGATCCGGCCAGAGGGCAGACGCGTGTGACATGGGAGGAATTCGACAACTCGTTCACAGGCGTCACCATAGTGCCTGTTCCTTCCGAGAACTTCGTTCCGGGCGGAAAACGCAGGAGCACGCTGGACTTTGCCAGAAAGAGGCTGCGCGGAGCCGGACCGGCGGTGGTGTTCGTCATGCTCACGACCGCCATAGCCTATCTGTTCGGCATAGTCAATTCAGTCACGGGCAAGATCTTCATGGACAGACTGCTCAGCGGCACCAACCCTGACTGGCTGTATCCGTTCACAGCGGCGATGCTGGGATTTGCGCTCCTGCAGATAATCGTGGAATGGGCGCAGGCGATATATTCACTCAAGATCAGCGGCAAGATGGATGTCATAGGCAGCACTACATATATGTGGAAAGTTCTCAGGCTCCCTATGGAATTCTTCTCGCAGAGAATGGCGGGAGCCATACAGACCAGGGCTCCGATGAACGCATCCATAGCGGGAACGCTGGTCGATACCTTTGCGCCTGTCATGCTCAATACCGTCATGATGGTGGTATATCTCGTGCTCATGCTGAACCAGAGCGTGCTGCTGACTGCGATAGGTCTGATTACTCTCGCGCTCAACCTGCTCGTTTCCAGGGCCGTATCCAAAAAGCGCATAGATATCGCGCGTCTGCAGATACGTGACAGCGCCAATCTAGAATCCGCTACGGTCACGGGCATAGAGATGATCGAGACGATAAAGTCGAGCGGAGCTGAAAACGGCTTTTTCAAAAAGTGGGCCGGCTACCAGGCATCCCTCAATTCACAGGCGGTCGCTCAGGAAAAGACGGACCGCTATCTCGGCATGATCCCGCTGCTTCTGAGCAATCTTGCGAATTTTGCCGTCATGGTAGTCGGAGTCTACCTGACGATGCAGGGCAGATTCACCGTCGGTGCCGTATTCATGTTCCAGGGCTTCCTGGAATCCTTCATGGCGCCTGCGATGACCCTTGTCAACGCGGGACAGACCATCTTCGAGATGCGCAGCCAGATGGAATGCGTCGAGGACGTCATGGAATACCGTGATGACGAGGGTCTTGAAGAAAGCGAAGAGGCAAAGAGCGCCGAGCTGCGCAAACTGAGCGGCAAAATAGAACTTAAGGACGTAACGTTCGGTTACTCCCGCCTTGAGGAGCCTCTGATCAGAAATCTGTCGCTTACTCTTGAGCCGGGGAGCAGCGTCGCTCTTGTAGGAGCGTCGGGATGCGGCAAATCCACGATATCGAAACTCATATCCGGCCTCTATCAGCCGTGGAGCGGCGAGATACTCTTCGACGGAAAGCCGAGAAGATCATATCTGCGC
>JAFRFA010000046.1:0-6502 GCA_017434585.1 Mogibacterium sp.
GCAGCAAAAAAAGATGCGTAAAACCCTTGCAATGGCGCAGTTTAAGTGATAGACTAACCGAGCTGTCGTCTGACAGCTGAAACGTTTCATAATATATCAGTAGAAAGAGGTACCAACATGAAGGAAGGAATCCATCCTGATTACAAGGAATGTAAAGTTACTTGCGCATGTGGGAATACATTCACGACTCTCTCCACAAAGGACGAGATGAGAGTAGACATCTGCAGTGAGTGCCACCCATTCTTTACAGGCCAGCAGAAGTTTGCTAACAGAGGCGGCCGCGTAGAGAAGTTCAAGAACAAATACGGACTTTAGATCAGAAGACCAGGACATTGACCGGAGCATTACCTGCTCCGGTTTTAATGTGGCTGAATGCTTGTGCTTTTATCTGTGCGAAGAGATTATACGCTGTATTGAGGAGCGATATCTGTTATACTTATATTGGAGAAATAGGGAGATAATATGTTTGACAAACTCGATTTCATAAAAGACAAATATACGGAGCTCAGCGAAAAGGTCGCTGACCCGGCTGTTATCGCCGACCAGAACACATGGCAGAAGTACATGAAAGAGATGGCCGAGATAGAGCCGGTCGTAAAGGCATACGACAGCTACCGGAAGATGCAGAGCGATCTTGCCGATGCGCGTGAGATCATCGACACGGAAGATGACGAGGAGATGCGCGAGATGGCCAAAGAAGAGGCGAAGGAGCTTGAGGAGAGCATGGAAAAGGCTCAGGAGGAACTCAAGATCCTTTTGCTGCCTAAAGACCCTAACGATGACAAGAACGTCATCCTCGAGATCAGGGCGGGCACCGGCGGCGAGGAGGCCGCACTCTTCGGAAACGACCTGCTCAGGATGTATCTGAGATACGCCGAGCGCCGTCACTGGAAAGCCGAGATCATCGAGATCAGCGATACCGGCATAGGCGGCATAAAGGAAGCCGTCGTCATGATAAAGGGCAGGGGCGCGTACTCGAGACTCAAGTTCGAGTCGGGCGTCCACAGGGTGCAGAGAGTTCCTGAGACGGAATCCTCCGGAAGGATCCACACTTCGGCTGCCACGGTAGCGGTGCTGCCTGAGGTGGACGACGTCGAGGTCGAGATCAACCCTAACGATGTAAAGGTCGATGTATACAGAGCGTCCGGAAACGGCGGCCAGTGCGTAAACACCACAGACTCCGCCGTCCGTATGACCCATCTGCCTACGGGCATCGTGGTCACCTGCCAGGACGAGAAGTCGCAGATACAGAACAGAGAAAAAGCCATGAGAGTCCTCAAGGCCAGACTCTACGACAAGATGGTGCAGGAGCAGAACGACAAGATCTCGGCTGACAGAAGGAGCCAGGTCGGTTCGGGCGACCGCTCCGAGCGCATCCGCACGTATAACTTCCCGCAGGGAAGGATGACGGACCACCGCATCAATCTCACCCTGTATAAACTCGAGCAGTTCCTCGACGGGGATATCGATGAGGCTGTGGACGGACTTATCGCTGCAGACCAGGCAGCTAAAATGAAGGATTTCGGATAATAATGGCATTGGACATACGCAAACAGTTGAATGAAACACTCTGGGAGAGGGGATCCCTGATCGACTATAAGGCTGCCCGAATGATCGGGAACGCTGTAGCGGCTTCCTTCCTTTCTGTGCATATAGTGATGCTCATACTGTTCTGGGCGACGGGCGTCAGGCCGATGGTGATATTCAACGTCTTCAGCGTAGCGTTCTACATTTTCTGCTTCTATCTCAACTACAAGGCAAAATTCAGAGAATTTGTCCTTTTCGCCCTGATAGAGGTCCTGCTGCACATGACAGCAGCGGTGTACTACACGGGATGGGAAAACGGCTTCCAGATAACGCTGGTGGGGATAACCCTTATGCTGGTCATCTCGGAATACCTCGGCAGGATGATGGATACAGAAAGGCTGCCGTCATTTGTGTTGTGCGGACTGTGCATGTTTACATACCTGGCGGAGTATGTCATCAGCTTTTTCCATGAGGCTCCTTATACTCTTCCGGTAACAGTCACCTTCGGACTCAATATCGGGCTGGCTGTCATCACGTTCTCCATCTCGGTGGGAAGCATGATCAGCTTTGTCTGGCTGACGGCCTCCACGGAGGACATGCTGGCGGAGCGCGCCATGAATGACAGGCTGACCGGACTCAACAACAGGTCAGGCATCATGAAGAGTCTGGAGAACGCCGGTAAAGAGCGCGGATTCAGCGGGCGCTGGGCAGCTATGGCCGATATCGACGATTTCAAGAAAATCAACGACACTTACGGACATCTGTGCGGAGACTATGTGCTGAAGACTATCGCGGATATCATGAATAGCTGCAATGTCGACGCTCTGCTGAGCAGATGGGGAGGAGAGGAATTCCTCATTATTGAATATACGGACGGCGACATGGGTATCCATATCGCCAGGCTTGAGAATTTCAGGCAGAAAATAGAGGACCATGAATTCAGATACGATGATCATACATTCAGGGTCACCATCACGATAGGTGTCGCAGAATACCATCCGGGCGCGAGCCTCGAAGAATGGATCAGAGAAGCCGATGAGATGCTGTATAAAGGAAAGAGCAGCGGCAAGAACAGAGTCGAATGGAAACACTAAGACTGAGTACAAACGAGAGTGGCATCGAACGCGCCGGGCAGATCATACGCGGAGGCGGTCTTGTCGCTTTCCCTACAGAGACGGTCTACGGACTCGGGGCGGACGCTCTGAATGCTGAGGCCGTAAGTTCCGTATATAAAGCAAAAGGCAGGCCGTCGGACAATCCGATGATAGTGCATATCGCATATGTCGCGGCTCTGGGCGAGCTGATAAAAGGCGGCATGGAGTCGCTGAGCGGCGATGCCCACAGGCTGATCGGAGAGCTCTGGCCGGGACCGCTGACGCTCATATTCCATAAGTCGGACAAGGTGCCGGACGTGACTACGGGAGGCCTCGATACGGTCGCCGTGAGGATGCCTTCGAACGGGACTGCGCGCAGCTTCATAAGAGAATCCGGCAGACCGGTAGCGGCGCCGAGCGCCAACCTTTCCGGCAAGCCGAGTCCTACGACGGCAGAGGATGTTCTCGAAGACATGGACGGCCGCATCGATGCCGTCATCATGGGCGAGATGTGCGATGTCGGCATCGAGTCCACCGTGCTGGATATGACAGGCGATGCTCCTGTCATACTGCGGCCCGGAATACTCAGCAAAGAATACCTGAGTGACGTTCTCGGAAAAGAGGTCATATACGATCCGTCGCTGCTCGAGGTCCCGGAAGACATAGCGGATCCGGATCAGGGAGCCGTCGACACGCTGTTCAGACCGAGATCGCCTGGCATGAAGTACAAACACTACGCCCCCGATGCGGACGTCATCCTCATAGAGGGAAGCGAAGAGCGCTTCCGCATGAGAGCCAGAGAACTCGGACTCGAGGCCATGAAGGAAGGAAAAAGGGCTGCGATCATCGACTACGGAGACGATCCCAACCGCGCCGCTCACAAGTTCTTCGCAGACCTGCGCGAGCTCGACAGGCAGGGCTACGACCTTATCCTCATCCGCTCGCTCGAGCAGAAGGGCAAGGGATTCAGCGTAATGAACCGCATGCTCAAAAGCGCCGGATACGATGTCGAATAGACAGGCTCCGGCCGCAAAGCATATAAAGATATTTCAAAAAGTATAACAATATTAGTCACCAGACAAAAAAACGGAGGTATGCAATGGGTAAGGTAATGGTATTCGATCATCCGCTGATCCAGCACAAGGTTTCACTGATGAGAGATAAGAACACGCCGGTCAAGGAATTCAGAGCTCTCGCACGGGAGGTAGCCATGCTGATGACTTACGAGGTCACCAGAGATCTGCCGACAAAAGAGGTCGAACTCGAGACACCTATCTGCCCTGCAAAAGTCAAGATGCTGGCAGGAAAGAAACTCGCCATCGTTCCTATCCTCAGGGCGGGACTCGGCTTCGTTGACGGCATGCTCGAGATGATCCCGAGTGCCAAGGTCGGTCACGTCGGACTCTACAGGGATCCGAAGACACATGAACCGGTAGAGTATTACTGCAAGCTCCCTGAAGATATAGACAAGAGAAGAGTAATAATCGTCGATCCGATGCTCGCTACAGGCGGAAGCGCCGTCGCGACTGTAGACTCCGTAAAGAAAAGGGGCGCCAAGGAGATCAGCCTGATGTTCCTGATCGCTGCTCCTGAGGGCATCGAAGCACTTACTTCCGCGCATCCTGATGTAGACATATATATCGCAGCCAAAGACCAGGGCCTCAACGAGAATGCGTATATCGTACCGGGATTGGGGGATGCGGGGGACCGCATTTTCGGAACGAAGTAAACGACTCATCTTTTCGCTCACAGAAATGGAGAATAAATTATGAAGATCGTGATCGGCTGCGACCACGCAGCGTATGAAATGAAAGAAGCCGTCAAGGCCAAACTCGAGGCCGACGGATATGAAGTGATGGATGTGGGCTGCCACTCGAACGAGTCGGTGGACTATCCGAAGTACGGACACGCGGTCGGAAAAGCCGTTGCGTCCGGCGAGGCTGACAAAGGCATCGCTATCTGCGGCACGGGCATCGGCATCAGCATCGCTGCAAACAAGGTGCCGGGCATCAGGGCCGGGGTAGTGCACTCCATAGAGACCGCGCACTGGACAAAGAACCACAACGATGCCAACGTGCTCTGCTTCGGGGCCAGAGTGGTCGACCTGCATACGGCGCTAGCCATGGTCGATGAGTGGCTCAGCACCGAGTTCGCGGGGGGCAAGCACGAACGCCGCATAAAAGAGATCGAGGACCTCGATTTCTGAAGCGCGGCCCCGGAAGCGCTGCGCCCCGGTTTGACACATATTTTATTAAGTAATGGACAAGGAGAGAACGAATATGAAAAACCTGATTCCTGACAATGTCAGCGAGCACACAAATGTGTACGACGTACTGGTCGAAAGAGGACTGATAGAACAGTCGACCAATCCGGAGGCTCTGAGAGAGCTGCTCGGAAAGGAGAAGATCAAATTCTATATCGGATTTGACCCGACGGCTGACTGTCTGCATGTGGGACACTTCATCCCGGTCATCACCATGATGTACATGCAGAAGTACGGACACACTCCTGTGTTCCTGCTCGGCGGCGGCACCGGCGAGATCGGCGACCCGTCCGGCAGATCCGACATGCGCCAGGTAATGACTATAGATACGATCGATGAGAACTGCAGGCAGTTCAAGAAGCTCTTCGACAAGTTCATCGACTTCGATGATGAATGGAAGTACGAGGGCAACAACGGAGTATACAGCCCGGGCCATCAGAACAGAGAGCCTAAGCCGGGATATGCCGTGTCGGTCAACAACGCCGAGTGGATCAGACCTGCGAAGTTCACCGAGTTCGCGAGAGAGATCGGCAGACACTTCAACGTCAATACCATGCTCAGAGCGGACGCATTCAAGACGAGGATGGAAAGAGACGAAGGCCTTTCGTTCTTCGAATTCTCATACATGCTGCTCCAGGCATATGACTTCATGGTCATGGCAAGGGACTTCGACCTTAAGGCTCAGTTCGGCGGCAACGACCAGTGGTCCAACATCATCGCGGGCGTCGACCTCACAAGGAAGACATGCGGCAAGGAAGTCTTCGGTCTCACTGTGGGACTGCTGACGACGAGCGAAGGCAAGAAGATGGGAAAGACAGCCAAGGGGGCTCTCTGGCTCGACGAGAGGAAATGCCCGGTATACGATTTCTTCCAGTACTGGAGGAACGTCGCGGACGCCGACGTCAACAAGTGCCTGCGCATGCTGACATTCCTGCCGATGAGCGAGGTCAACAGGCTTTCCGCTCTCGAGGGATCCGCCATCAACGAGGCCAAGGAAGTCCTCGCGTACGAGGTAACTAAGCTCGTCCACGGCGAAGAGAAGGCAAGGAAGGCTCTCGAGGCAAGCCGCGAGGTATTCGCAGGCGGCGGAGTATCCGCAGACATGCCGTCGAAACAGATCGAAAAGACCAGATTCGAAGGCGAAGGCTTCGGCCTTGCAGCTCTCCTCAAGGAGTGCGGACTCGAGCCGTCGACATCAGAGGCGTACAGAACGATCCAGGGCGGCGGAGCCAGGATCAACGGCGAGCAGATAACGGACAAAAAGTTCGCTGTCACGCTCGACTGCTTCAAGGACGGCGAACTCGTCCTCCAGAAGGGAAAGAAAAAGTTCATGAAGATCGAGCTTGCATAAGCTGCGGCGCCGGGAATCGATTCAGCCGGAAACCGGTCATTAAAAAGAGAGGTCTGCACATCAGTGCAGGCCTCTTTCAGCAGAAGCGTTTTTTATTATGAGTTCGGCCGAGCCTTTCTTCAGCTCGCATATCCTGTGCATCCCTTCCACGTAATCCTCTTTCATGCCCGAATTGATCCAGTCGGTCACAAGGCCGAAGCACGCGCATTTGTGATACCTGATGAAGAGCATCCTGTCCGCTTCGGAGATCGGCACATCGGGCAGTAC
>JAFRFA010000047.1:0-2494 GCA_017434585.1 Mogibacterium sp.
AGGGATCTTCATCTCTGCACCTGTCAGAGGGTTACGGCCTGTTCTGGCCTTACGCTCAACTACTTCAGCCTTGAATGCGCCAGGGAATACTACCTTGTCGCCCTTCTTGAGAGCTGCTGCTGTTACGTCGAAGAATGCGTTGACAGCCTTAGCTGCGTCCTTCTTGCTGAAACCTGTTTCTGCTGCAAACTTTTCGATGAATTCTGCCTTTGTCATTGTTGTTTCTCCTTTTTTATTACTGGATTTTATTGATTGTCCTTAATCAAAATGCCGCCGCCCGATGATCGCTGCGGTCATGCACCTATGAGAGTATACGATATTTCGGCTCGAATTACCATACACTTGATAGGTTTTTTTGTGTGTTTTAGCCGTTATTACGCATAATCACGGGTTTTCAGAGCGCGAAGTTCAGAAGAAGAACGAGCGCCCATCCCGCGAGGAAGGTCAGAAGGTGTTTCCTCTCGGCGTGGACCGCGATGTATTCTCGTATCAGGGCGCTCGGCCAGTAATACATCGCCACGCGTGAACCGATGCCCGTGCACTCGAGACCTATCTTTCTGCAGTATCTCAGCGCCCTGTACACGTGGTAGTTGCTCGTCACGAGAGCCGTGTACCTGCCGCCCTTGCTCTCGTCGATTATCTTCTTTGAGAACTGCAGGTTCTCCATGGTCGTGGCCGACCGGTCTTCCATTATTATCCTGTCCCCGGGTATCCCCTTCTCCTTCAGGTACGCCGCCATAGCCGCGGCTTCCGGCATGAGTTCATCCTTTCCCTTTCCGCCTGAGGGTATGAGCACAGTCGGCGTCGGATCCTTTTTGTAGACATCGATCGCCTTGTCGATGCGGTCGGCAAGCAGCTTTGATACCTTATTGCCGTCGATCAGTCCGGCTCCGTGGATTATGACATAGTCGAAATTGCTCCTGCGCGGGATAATCATCAGAAACACCGAATAGAACATGAATATGAGAAACGATACCGAAACGTATATCACCGACAGGCTTATCACCTGGCTGGCGATGTTTACAGTCTCGAATCTGTGCGCCATCTCTGTCCTCGTGCCCGTGAGGAGTATGTATATCGTAGCGATCTCCCCTGCGCCTATAACGACCCCGAAGATGAGGGAAAGCATGTTGGCGAGGCTGTGGCCTTCGTTTTTATACATCACGATGCCGTTGTGTATAAGGAACATAGGCACCAGAAGCAGACCCGCCGCAGTCACCAGAAGCAGCGCCTTGACAGTCCCCGTCTCCAGCCGTTCACCGATAGCGGCGAGCGCTGCGACCGTAAAAAAAAGCGCACAAAACAGAAAGCAGCAGTTTCTGTACCTGCTTCTGTCCTTCGTAAAAGATATGATCAGCAGTATCCACCAGCAGACCGCGATGATCGTCAGCAAGTCCTCAATAGATATCATTTTTTGTTCTTACTCCGTTTCCTCCCAGAACAGTTCGTCCAGGGTCTTGTCCAGTACTCTGCAAATAGAGATGCAGAGATTGATCGTAGGGTTATAGTCTCCCTTTTCGATCGCGTTTATTGTCTGCCGGGACACGCCGATCATCCTGGCGAGCTGGTCCTGCGAGAGATCCTTCGATACTCTCGCTGCCTTCATTCTGAGGTTTTTCATTTCCCGCTTTCCTCTCTTCTGTCCCTGCGGCTCTTTATGAGCAGGAATATTCCGATCCCGGCGATGAGTATGCCTGCCTCAAAATTGATGAAATTGTTCTGGAGCACTCCGTCCACGACCATGTGCCCTCTCGTGATCTCAAGGATGCCGAATATCAGGTTCAGGGCGCCGATCGCTATCAGGAACCTCGTGTATACGTTCACGTTGCTGTTCATTCCCCAGTATGCGTCGTGCATTATGCAGTACCATGCGAGGACCAGTCCCGCGATCACGACTCCCGTGAAGTACAGCACCGTGTTCGTGACCGGAAGCTTCGCTTCCATAAGGTCCAGCGCCATCAGTACGCCCATCCATCCTGCCAGTGCCCAGAAGCCGTACATGTAGCCTACGCCCCTTGCCGCCTTCTGGCGCTCATCGTATTCCGTCCTGCTCCTGCCGTCTGTATTCAGTCTGCGCGTCGCAGCCCATACCAGAAGGGCAGCAACTCCCACTCCGCAGATGAAGCCCGCTAACTGTGCGATATTCATTTTACAGCCTCCTACTGTGTCCATGCGGTATCCGTTGTAGCGGAAACCGCCTCCCCTGTTTTTTTACCGGCTGTATAGTATCACATATATAACATTATGTCAAATATATATTACATATTGTTTCTTTAATTTTACAAACGGCGCATCCGACCAGTATTTTCAGTCCCCGGGCACGAGGTCCTCTGTTACACGGACAAGGTCCCCTGCTTCGAGCATGCGGCTGTGTTCCTCTTCGGCCTGTCTGAGTCTGACGCTAAGTCCTGTCAGTGCATCAAAAGGCGCGAACTGCTTGGCTCTCTGTTCGCGCGGCATCTTCGGCCGATCCGACTCCGGCCTCTGTCTGTTC
>JAFRFA010000048.1:0-4171 GCA_017434585.1 Mogibacterium sp.
CCGTGTGCGCTCCCGTCATGAGAGGCAGGTACATGTCCCTTATGGCCGCTATATAGTCGAGCGGGGCCTGGTTTCCGAGAACATCGCTCTCGCCGAGACCGATGACTTCATTGAGACCGTCCAGGTAGCAGATCAGCGAGCGGTGCGATGTGAGCACGCCCTTAGGCTTTCCGGTCGAGCCCGAAGTAAAGATCATGTAGAGAGGGGAAGTCTCAGTGACTGCGGCTTCCCTTGCCGCGACCAGCGCGTCGTCGGCCTTTGCCGCGATAAGATCCTCCATAAGAGCTATCTCGCATCCGGATGCTACCGCCTCTGCGATCTCGAGATGCTCTTTGTCTACGATCATGATCTCAGGCTCCGCGACACTCATTATCTGCTCGAGCCTCTGGCGCGGGACCTCCGCGTCCATCGGAGCATAAAAACATCCTGCCCGTGCCACGCCCATGTAGCATGCAGGAGTGTATGCGTTGCGGCCCGTCATCACGGCAACCGGACGCTCGATGTCCGAGCGCTTTGCGACCCAGGTCGCGACCGCTGCCGAATAACGGTCCAGCTCTTCGAATGTTATAGATCCCTCTATACCTTCATAGACCGTTCTGCTTCCGTAAGAAGCAGCTGAAAGTCTTATCCAGTCAAATACCTGTGATGCCATAAATGAGATGTCCTTTTAAGCATAAAAATACAAATAGAATACTACACCAAAACACGCTTCTTTTCAAGGAATACGGGCTTTCTGGAGAACAAAAAACATGCTGAACGAATAGTGCTTGAGAGATGCAGCGATCACCTATACAATCAAAGCATGGAATGCGGCAAAGAGAGAAAAACCTTTGGAATAATGCTTATATGTATGACAGCTGTCATGCTCATGGTGTTTCTGACGTTTGCCGGATGCAGTACACGGGAGGGGAAGGACGATGCCCGGGCCGGAAGTGAGGCTGGGTTTGCCGGCGCTGCAGATATCGCAAGCGGTGAGCGTGAAACGAAGCAGATCGCAGAAGGTCCTGCTTTTGAATGGAAGGTTGCAGATCATGTTATATCGCACCGCGGAAGCGCGGGCCCGGGCGAGCATTCATTCGAAGCCTATGATGCCGCGATAGAAGCGGGCTCGCATAATATAGAGCAGGACATAGTCGTGTCGAAGGACGGCACCCTCTATGTGTCGCACGACCGGACGCCGGACAGGATGACCGGGGCATCCGGGTCATTTTCTGAGATGAGTGACGCGGAGATAGACTCGCTCACGACGGATAATGGCGGGCATATACTGAAACTCAGCGAGGTCTTTGACAGGTACGGGAAGAATGTCCGCTATATCATCGAGCTTCCGGACAACGGGAAAGCGGCTGTCGGCGGCTTTTGCAGACTTGTGGATGAATACGGACTTGAAGACAGGATAGTGCTGCAAAGCTTTGATCCCGGGGTGCTCGAAGAGGCCGAAAAGAAATATCCCAATATGCCGAAGATGTATCTTTGCAGGACAAGCGAGGGGATCAGCAGCGGCCTGGAGATGGAGTGCGCTGACATCATAGGCGCCAGGAAAACAGTGATGACAAAGGAAAACTGTGACGCTGTGCACAACGCGGGCAGGAAGTTCTGTGTATGGACCCTCAATTCAGAGGAAGATATAAAGGATGCGATCGGTCTCGGCACAGACTATATATTCACAGACGATACTCCTCTCGCTATAGAGCTGGAGCGCAGATACAGCAGGCGGCCTGATGCGCCGCTCGCATCGATCGTCACCGCATCGGATTACCAGGCACAGGAAGGCTTCGATGCTCTGGCGTACACCCTGAGAGCTCTTCTCAAATCAGTGACAAAGGCCGGAAAGCAGCCTGACGCTGCTGTCATGTGCGGAGACTACAGCAATATCGGGGATCTGAATGACTATCAGGTGAGCCCGGATGACGCTGCCGGTGAAATAAACAGGATCCTGGATCAGGAGACTCCTTTTGTGAAGGAGGGGAGCAGGATGTTCGTTCAGGGCAATCACGATGCGCTCGGGAGCTCGATATCCGAAAGCGGTCTGCACGAATTCGATGATTACCTTGTATATGTCATAAACACCGAAAATGACTTTCCGTGGTGTCAGGGAACGACCGCCGGGAGCAGGGAGAAGGTGGAAGACGCAGCAGGGAGGCTGAAAAAGACTCTGAACGGTCTGCGCGAAAAAGGCGAGACAAGGCCGCTCGTCATAGCCGGACACGTGCCTCTTCACTTCACGGCAAGGACCTCCACGAGGCATTCCACGGGAGACAACCTGTACTCGTCGCTTATATTCGATGCCGTTAACGAAGCCGGAAAGGATCTGGACATCGTTTATCTGTACGGACACGACCACTCGAAAGGGTGGGACTGCTATCTCGGAGGAAGCTGCGTATACAGAAAGCCGGGAGATGAGATCCTCATACCGGAATTTGAAGACGGGGACAGCAGGACGGACAGTTTTTCAGAGGAGAAACTGAGCTTCATATACATGAACGCGGGCTACACAGGATACTACATGAACTGTGCACCGGCTCAATACAGCAGAGATCCGGACTCTCCGTACCGCGCTGCCGATGAGACGCTTACGTGCAGCGTGATAGAGATCTTCGAAGACAGGATCATCATAACGAGGTACGACACTGAAGGAGAGCACGTCCTCGGAGCTGCAGGTGAAGCCGATCCTTACAAAGGCGGCATAGATAAGGACCTGATAGGACCCGGACATTACAGCAGCGGTACCGTGGGACCGGCTATAATAAAAAGGAAGAGCGTATACAAAAGTGGTACAATCAATGCAGACAAAGCAGCCGGACATGATGAAGCCGGCAAAGAGAAAGATGCGGCATGACAAGGCAGAGGTAACGGATAGTGAAGCAAAGGATATATAAATACGACAACGTTAAAGCGCTCCTCATATTCCTGGTGGTGATCGGCCACATGACGACGGACTACGTGTCCGACTCGTTCCTGGTCAGATGGACGACGCTGTGGATATACACTTTCCATATGCCTGCCTTCATCTTCATTTCGGGTCTGGTGCATAAGCACTACATCACGGAAGAGAGGGCGGCGCTCGGCGCTAAAGGAGAGACAAGGATGCGCTGGGACAAGGTCTGGGGGTTCTTCCTCTGCGGCTACGGCCTGAAGATATTTCTGCAGTTCACGAGGACTCTTATGGGCCAGAACCCGACCTGGCACTGGATCGAGGAGCCGGGCATACCGTGGTACCTCTTCGTTATGGCGGAGTATGAGATGCTCTTCTACTTCATGCGCAGGATCGATGAAAAGGCGAAGCCGTGGATGATGATCACAGGAGCATTCGCTCTTTCGGCTGTGATCGGATACTTCCCGGTAATAGGCGATGCCTTCTGCCTTGCGAGGATGATAAACTTTCTCCCTATATATATGATCGGCTACTATCTCGACATGAAGACCTTCCCGGAGATGATCGACAAAACGAAGTACAGGGTCATCGCTGCTGTGGTCGTCTTCGTATCTCTTGCGGCGTGCTGCCTCGGACCGTGGGATATGTACGCGCTCAGGAAGTGGTTCACCGGCAGGCGCTCGTATGAATTTCTGTCGGACTTTTTCCCGTTCGCTATGACGTGGGGCTGGGCTATGAGGCTTCTGATCTGGGCTGTCGCTATTGCAATCACGCTTTCGATCATAATACTCATACCGGACAGGGACATGGGATACGTAACAACGACCGGTTCGCGGACTCTGAATATATACTTCTGGCACCGGCCGGTCTGCTATCTGTTCAGGAACTGGGCCGTTCTGCCTAAACTCTATATGCTCTTCGGAGGTACGTATAACGCGGCGATGGCGGGCCAGGTGAAGGGTCATGCTTTTGTTACGGAGGGCTGGCCTATGCTCGCGGCATATATAGTCTACTGGATGATAGGGGCGGCGATGACGGCCCTCTTTGCCCTGAAGGTGTTCGAGCATCCGTGCAGCGACCTGATGAAGCTGGGCGCGAAGATCGCAAATATCGGGAGAAAGAAAATAACTGAAAAAGTATGAAGATATTTAGATGCTTTTTCCTTGCTTTTTGCAGGGGATAAGTATAGAATAACCGAGCGCGTCAATTCGGGCGTGCATGCCAACTGCGCAGGGAGAACCTGCGCCGCAAAGACCACAGGAGGTGTCAACATGAGAGATTATGAACTTCTATTCG
>JAFRFA010000049.1:0-2176 GCA_017434585.1 Mogibacterium sp.
TAAGGCATCCGGATCAGCTGAACGACCTTCTGAAGTGGTGCGTCGACTATACTGTCGCTTACGCCGAGATGTTCGCAGACGAATTCGGAGGCGGCGGATGCACCATATGCGATCCTATCAGCTGCGCCGACATACTCGGCAGGAGGAACTACACGAAGTTCTCGGCACCGTGGCTCGAATACCTGATCGAGGGACTGACACAGACCCTCGGAAAGAAGCCGGGCATCCACATCTGCGGCAAGACATCTCCTCTCTGGGACGAGATGCTCAAACTCAAAGTCGCTAACTTCAGCGTAGACAATATGGAAGACCTCGCGGCTGCGAGGGACAAGATGGGCCCTGTCTTCGGACTGGTCGGCAACGTGGCTCCTGTGGACGTGATGCTGAACGGCACGATCGACGATGTCATCGAGACCTGCAGACAGTGCATCATCAACGGGTCTGAAGCCGAGAACGGCTACACTCTCGGGACCGGCTGCCAGGTGCCGATCGGAACGCCGCGCGAGAACTTCGACGCATTCATTTTCGCAGCCAGAAAGTACGGCAGGGGAGCGCGCAAGGGCATGATCCCTCTCGGCATAGCTGAGGAAGCTCTGAACGATGTGGTGATGAACAAGGAATAATGTGTTATCATAGAACGCGAAGCGGTCAGATAATAAAACAGATCATAAACTGACAAAGGAGAATATACAGTAATGGCAACCAAAGAAGAACTGCTTAAGAAGATGTCAGACATGGTATTCGAGATGGAGGACGAAGAGATCGCCGATGTATGCGAGGAGTACATAGAAGCGGGGCACGATGCCCTCGACGGCATTCTTCACGGACTCGTTGACGGCATGAACCGCGCCAGCGAGATGTACGATCAGGAGGAGTACTTCGTCACAGACCTTCTGCTCTGCTCGGACGCTATGTACGCCGGTCTCGACGTGCTGAGACCTCACCTTCCTGAAGACGCATCGATGGGCGAATCGAAGAAGGCCGTCATCGGGGTAGTCGAGGGAGACACCCACGACATAGGCAAGAACCTCGTCAAGATCATGATGGAGACCGCCGGATTCGAGATGTATGATCTCGGAAGAGACGTGCCGCTCGACAGCTTCGTTGAGAAGGCAAAGGAAGTCGATGCCGACCTCATCATGATGTCGACTCTCATGACGACGACGATGCCCGGCATGAAGGAAGTCATAAACAAGCTGAAAGAGCAGGGCATCAGAGACAGCGTCAAGGTCATGGTAGGCGGAAGCCCTATCTCGATGAAGTACGCCGAGGACATCGGCGCCGACGGATATTCAAGGAACGCCGTCGAGGCAGTCGAAGTAGCAAAGAAGCTCTGCGGAATGGCAGGGTAAAACGGAGAACAGTCAATAATGCCAAAGCTTACAGTTATGCCGGAGGGAAAGGAATACGATTTTGCCTCCGGCAAAAATTTGATGGAGATAATGCTCGACGCGGGACTTTTCATAGACAACGCCTGCGGCGGCAAAGGGCTCTGCGGAAAGTGCAGGGTCAGGATCACAGAAGGAGAAGCCGGTGAGGCGGGCGAGACAGAGCGCGGCATACTGAAAGCCGAAGAGCTCGCTCAGGGCGTCAGACTGGCCTGCCTTGCTTTCCCTGCAAGGGACATAAGCATAGAGCTCCTTCAGAAGGAAAAGAAGCATGATGTGCTCGCCTCGGGCTATATGCCGGATTTCGAATTTGAGACAGACATAAAGAAGCGGTCTGTCACGATCCATAAGCCGACTCTCGAGGACCAGACCCCGTTCGAGAACCAGATCATAGAACAGACCGGCGCTGAGGATATCGCCGGACACGACGGAGCGACAGGATATCTCGGTTTTGACTACACGGCTCTCCGCGAGCATGAGATGCTGCCGGGAGAGTATACGGCCGTGATGCACGACGGGAAGGTCATCGCGCTCGAACCGGGAGATACGACGGGCTCTATGTACGGAGTCGCTATAGACATAGGGACAACGACCGTCGTCTGTTCGCTCGTCGACATGCTCACGGGCGAGGAACTCGGACATGCTTCCGAGATCAACGCTCAGAAGTTTTTCGGGCTCGATGTCCTGACAAGGATCACCTACGAGATAGAGAACCCTGAGGACGGGCGCGGCAAGCTCCAGAAGGCCATAGTCGGATCGATCAACAAGATGGTGAAGTCCATCTGCGA
>JAFRFA010000050.1:0-22449 GCA_017434585.1 Mogibacterium sp.
GTACTATAACCTTCAGAAAATGTGGTGAGTATAGCGAGGAGGTCCCACCTGTTCCCATCCCGAACACAGTAGTTAAGCTCCTTTGCGCCGATGATACTTGGGGGGTGACCCCCTGGGAAATTAGGTCCTCGCCACTTTTTTCTTAAGGCCCCATGGTCAAGCGGTTAAGACATCGCCCTTTCACGGCGGTAACCCGGGTTCGAGTCCCGGTGGGGTCACCACAAAAGGGCAGGTCGGAAGATCTGCCTTTTGTTATATACGCGGACGTGGTGGAACTGGCAGACACGCAAGATTTAGGTTCTTGTGCTTCGGCGTGAAGGTTCGAGTCCTTTCGTCCGCACCATAAGGCGAGCATGCGCTCGCTTTTTTTATGACGAAAGGACTCTCACCTACGGTTCCCCTCCAGAGGACTAGCGCTGCGCGCGTCGGAGTCCTTTCGTCCGCACCATAAGGCGAGCATGCGCTCGCTTTTTTATGTGGATAAGTGCATTAACGGCAATAATTCAGAATAACGGTTATTGAAACCTTGAAAAACGCTGAAATCTCAATATTACAGGCCTTCGCACCGGCAGCGGAGGCTCTTTTTTATGCATGAAATCCGGCAATTTATGACCGTAAAACGACATTGTTCTGATGGCGATATCTGTACAGTTTTGAAAGAAGGATTCAGGTATAGTAGTCGCAGGAGGAGAAGCGATGAGGTTGGGGATACTGATCAGAGACGGTGAATACCGGAACGCACTGATAGAAAAATTAACATATTACGATAAAGATTTATTCGTAAATATAATCGGCGGGGGCAAAGGAGATGCTGCTGACTGCATCATCCTTACCGACATCAGGCCGGAAGAGTTCGAAAACGAAATCTTATCGAAGATATCATGCAGGACGGTCTTCCTGAGCGACAGTCCGGTCACAGAAGATGAACGATGTGACGATCTGCGCAGCGTATTCAAATACGGAGGGGTAAATACGCTCTTATCCGAACTGATGCTTGCAGACAACGAATGGCGCGGAAATATAAGTATCAGAAGCTATACGGGAAGGATCATAACTGTTTGCAGTGAATCAGACGCATGCTCATCGGAAAAGGCATCGGCGCTTGCCAGGCAGATCGTATACAGACAGGGAGGAAGAGTGCTTCTCATAAGTCTGGGCTATATCAATGATCACGGCAGGAACGAAGACGACAGGATAAACAGATTTGCCAGGCTCATGTACGCGATAAGGACCGGCAGAGAAAGCGTATCGGACAGTTTTACGTATACGGACAGCTACGGCGTGTCCTATCTGATGCTCCCGGCAGGTATCAATCCTGTAGCTTACCTGAATGAAGACGAGATCAAAGGAGTCATAAGGGCGCTGTCCGGGAGATTCGATTCACTGGTTCTGGATACAGGGACCTGTTTCAGGGAAGAGAATATGGCTCTTATGAAGGAATCTGACAATATAGTCTGTTTTGAGACCGGACGCAGGTTTCCCGGACTTGCCGGCGTGATATCCGGGCAGGCTGAAAAAGAGGTGACAGCTATAAAAATGACCGGAGAGACAGATGAAGCGCTGGCTATAGACGACTGTATCAGAAAGATCTACGGGAAGGAAACGACATGGGAAAGACAAGAGCAGGGGCAGTGACCGAATACGGACCGTACATAGATGATATGGTCAGATCCATACGAAAATGGATTACGGAAATGGACGAACCTCCCGGCAGAGAGGAAATACTCCGGAAATGTGAGGACGTGTTTTTCGGATCAGAGCTTTCATACCGTACACAGCCAAACGAAAACGAGATCATCATAGACAGCATGCATCACAGACTCGTATACAGGTACGGCATACTGACTGACCTTCTGAACGATCCAGGTATAAACGAGATCATGGTCAACGGTCCGGACAGGATATATATCGAAAAAGAACGCAGGCTCATGCGCGTGGATGACGCCTTTACTTCGGCTTCAGAGCTCGAAGAGATCATCAGGATGTTCGCTTCTGACGTCCACAGGGAGATAAATGAAGCAAATCCTATTGTGGATGCGAGGCTGCCTTCAGGATACAGGGTAAACGGAGTCCTCAGGACTGTAGCTCTGAACGGTCCGATACTGACGATAAGAAAATTCAGAGAGAAAGAGATCGAAATGTCTGAATTAGTGGGATGCGCCAGCCTTTCGGAGGAATGCGCCCTGGACCTGGCGGCACTTGTGAAAAGCGGATACAACATTTTTATCAGCGGAGGCACTTCATCCGGCAAGACGACATTTCTGAATGCCCTTACAGCGTTCATAGGCGAAAACGAGAGAGTCATCACAATAGAGGATTCTGCGGAACTTGTCATAAGCCACATCCAGAACAAGGTGCAGATGGAGTGCAGGGCGGCAAATTCGATAGGAAAAGGAGAGGTGAGCATGACGCAGCTCATCAGGACCAGTCTCAGGATGAGGCCGGACAGGATAATAGTCGGCGAGGTCAGAGGCCGTGAAGTGATCGATATGATCCAGGCAATGAATACAGGTCATGACGGGAGCATGTCCACAGGACACGGCAACTCTATAAAAGGCATGCTCAACAGGCTTGAGACGATGTATCTGGCAGATTCGCAGGTATCGGTAAGCTCGGTGAGGAATCAGATAGCCAATGCGATAGACATATTCGTGCATCTCAAAAGGGATGCCAGGGGAAGAAGGCGTGTAGAGGAAGTCGCTGAACTCACTGGTTTCGATGGAAGCGAGTATACGATCAATTACCTGTACCGTGCCGGAAGCGACGGTGCACTGGCTCCGACCGGCAGAAGCCTTTGCGACAGGGAAAGACTTATCAGAGGCGGATTCGGTAACAGGCTTTGTAGAGACGGCGGCGCAGATGAAGGGAGGGCGTCATGACGGATCTGAGAAAGTATACATTCAGCAGAAAAGAGGAGATACTCTTCTGGATGGGCCTTGCTGCTGCGGGGCTGGCGATCTCTTATCTTATGTACAGGAACATATTGTTTGCAGTCGTTATAATCCCTTTTTCACGGCGTATCAGAGGATTTGTGACAGACAGCCTGATCGAAAAGCGGCGAAGGCGTTATATCACGGAATTCAAAGACTTCCTTTTCATGGCATCGACAGCCATAGGAGCAGGAAGATCCATGAAGGATGCGATAGCCGAAGCCATCCCATCGCTCAGAAATATACACGGCAGCAGGTCGGTGCTCGTCCACGATCTTGAAAAGGCATATGAGAGGATGGAGGTAGGCGGAGAAAACGATATAAACGTTCTGAGAGATATGGCTGAACTGTCCGGACTCGAGGATGTACACGATTTCGTGACCATATATTCGATATGCAAGATGACCGGAGCAAGTCTCATAACCGCTCTGAACAAGGCTGCAGCCGTGATCATGGAAAAGATGGGTATAGACAGAGAGATAGAAGAACTCATAAAGCGCAAGGAAAGTGAAGGACTGGTCATATTCGCCATGCCGGTCATCATCATCCTGTTTCTTAACATCACGGCGCCTGACTACATAGCCCCGCTGTACGAGACTGCAGCCGGAAGGATAATAATGACCACGGTCTGTGCGTCCAGCATAGGCATATACGCGATGATACAAAAGATAGTCAGTGTGGAGATATAAAGATGAATGAACTGGCAGAAGCTGTAAAAACAAAATACATAAGGCTGAGGCAGGATAAAAAACTAATGTCAGGCATATACATAGTCACGCTCGTGACGGCGCTGCTCGTGCTGGCGCTGGTGATAAAGGGACCCGAAGCAAGCGGACAGCTCATAGCGGATGAATCCGGCAATGTGACGGGTATAAGCAGAAGGAACACAGACCGGACGGAGAAGTACGATCTCAGTCTCAGGATAAAGGACGGCAGGGATGTCATAGAAAGAGATGTGACCCTCAATCTGCAGGCTGACAGAAAGAGCGGGACTGCAGAAGGCTCATCCCGGAAGGATGAACGTGAAGCATCAGTCGAAGCCGGGATAAACAGCGTCATAAGCGAGATCGAGTATTCGAAAGGACGCCATATAGATCTTCCTGACAGTCTGCCCGACGGGACAGCGATAAGCTGGTCTTCATCTGAGAAAAAAGATAACTCGATGATGCTGATAATAGCGGCGGTATACACGGGACTAATAGTTCTGATGATAGCCGGCAGCGGAGGAAAGGACAAAACAGCGGACCAGATGAGAAAGTCTATACTCAAAGGCCTGCCCAGATTCTGCAACCAGCTCTTCCTGATGATGAACGCGGGACTCATACTGAGCGATGCATTCGATACGATAACAGGCAGTTACGGCATGTACGACGAAAAAGAACTCAGTATATTTGAAAAGGAACTGGCAGCGCTTGGCGAAGCTACGGACGGACACAGAAGAAGTACTGCAGAAGTAATAAACGAATATGCGGTAAAGCATGATGTCAAGGAACTGATACGTATAGCAAGCATACTTACTGAGAATGAAAAGCGGGGCAGCGATGTCATCGAAAGCCTCGCCCGCGAGAGCAGATATCTGTGGGACGAGAGAAAGACTGTCGCGCGCGAAAGCGGCAAGATGATAGACATGAAGATGGCATATCCTCTCGGCCTTCTGCTGGTAATTCTGATAGTTATAACCATGGCACCCGCGCTACTCGGGATGTAGCAGCATGCGGCTTTATCCGGGAGCGGTGCAATAAACGAGGCACAGATGTGAGAAAGGAGTAAGGACATGAAGAGGATCAGGACATTTATGATCAAAGCCCTCTGCAACAAGAAAGGAATGGAGATGGTACAGGTTGCGATACTGGTAGCCATTGCGGTCGCGGTAGGGATCATTTTCAAATCGTCCATAGTGGATTTTGTGAACCGCATATTCGGAAATCTTGATGCGGCCAATTTCTGAAGATATGGACGGGCTGATTCGAATACTGCGCACGAAGCGCGGTTCCGGGATGGTGGAGGCAGCGGTCTCGCTGCCCATCATCATCCTGGCGGCTATGCTGCTCATAAGACTTTTCGTTTTCTATCTTGAGATACTGACTACAGGAATAGAAAGACATAAGGAGGTCATGGAGCAGCAGGACGCATACAGGGGGGCATTTATCAGAACACACAGTGATGAAGAGGAGATAAGTCTGCTGAGAGGCGGCCTGCTCATGATGGATGTCAGCAAGAGACTTGAAACAAAGGCGTACATGATCAACGAAGATATGCTGGTGAGAAGCGGTGAGATACTCGGAAAATAAAAAACTGAATAAATGGCTTCACGGCATGAGATCAAAAAAAGGATCGTCAATGGTCATGACTGCGATATTTTTTCTCGGTTTTGCGATATGCATAGCATCGGCTGTAGGAGTATCGAGAAGGCTTGTCGTAAGCAGCGAATGCGAGGCTTTCGGCCGAGTATGGACGAAAGCGATACTTTCCGAATACGATGTCCATCTGCTCGAAGATTTCTCCATAATGGCATATTTCGGAAACGATCCGGATGTATCCGGCAAGCTTAATGCTTACCTTGACTATTCTGCAGCAGGCAAGCTCGATGCGGCCATCACAGGCGCCAATGCCGATCTTACGGGTTATGAACTGGGGAATCCGGACAATTTCAGAGAAGCTTTGAGGCTCGGCTTTACAAGCAGCGCTGCATCAGAACTCATAAACGGCAGAGGAAGGACTTTCAGAGATCTTGATGACGGTGAAGGCTACGACGAAGAAGGACGTATCATCAATGACAGGGTCGTACTGGATACTCTGCCGTCAGGCGGAGCCGGAGGAAGTGTCAGCGCCGATACTTTGGCAGAGAACGCGAAGGATATAGGAAGCAGAAACGATCTGAAAAACAGGATCGCTAGCTCCGGGGCAGAGATACTGCTGATCGTGAGCAGATTCGATAATCACGTCACAGCTGCAGATGACAGGGAGCACTTCTTTGTCAACGAATGGGAGTACATAATAAAGGGCAGTCCGGATGATGAAGTAAACTACAGAGCCTGCAGGAGAAGACTCTTTCTGGCAAGAAATGCTCTCAATCTATTGTCACTTTACAGGGACCCGGCAAAGGTCGAAATAGTGATAGCTGTGGCCGAAACGATAACTCCGGGACCTCTCGGCATCGTCACACAGGTGATAGTCGCAGAAGCATGGGCAGCGCTGGAGACAGAGATGGATCTGAATGATCTGTATTCCGACGGCAGAGTGCCTGTCCTGAAAACGCCTGAGCAATGGAAGACGGGTCTCGGAGCTGTGCTGGATTCGGATGAAGTTCGAAAAAAACTAGATGAGGAATCGCTGGAAAAGCTTGAAGAGAACAGGAACGAACTGAGCAGTATCACAGGAAATATCGGCAGTATGGTGCAGATAAAGGAAGGACTCAATTACGATGAATACCTTATGGTGATGATACTGGCCATGAATGAGAACACACGTCTCCTCAGAGTAATGGACCTTGTAACGGTAAACATGAAATACAGATATTATAAGGACTTCAACATGATGGAGTATTACACCGGGACCAGATTCACCATAGATGCGAACGGAAGGACTTATGTTTTCGAGGATTCATACAAATAAAAAAGGGAATTACCTGGTGGAAGCGGCGATATCGCTGCCGGTGTTCATGATCGCCGTCATGGTGATGAGCTCAGTCATACTGATGTATGCCTGTATAGAAGACTGCAATTTCATCGCTGCGAACGAACTCAGACGGGGAGCAGCGGAGGCAGCTGTTGCAGACACTGCGGTCGCTGTTCCATACAGGCTGAAAAAGGAGATTACTTCGAAGCATTCGCAGATACGGTCCGCAAGACTTACGGATGCAGGGATCAGGACCGAAAGATGGGGAGTCGACGAACTCATCGCTGTCAGATACAGTCTGACTCTCGGAACGGTGAATCCTCTCGGGATCAGGGCGGATGCTCACTACGATCTGTCGCTGGTCACACGAGCCTATGTTGGCCGCGAAAGGAACGTACGCAGAATGACAGAGGACGATCTTATGGATAACGACTCTGTTCCCGTGTTCATATTCCCGAAGAGAGGAGAGAAGTATCATTCAGAAGGATGCGGCTTTCTGAGGGCTGATTCAAGAACGGGCACTCTGAACCGCCAGGTCAGAAAAAAGTACAAGTCATGCCCTCTCTGTAAAAGCGGCAAGGCAGCGGACGGAACGCTTATATATTATTTCCCGTCTGCGGGAGAGGATTATCATCTGCCGGGATGCACTTCTCTTCAGAGGAACTATGTCGAGATAGACAAAGAGACCGCGATAGAAAGAGGGTACTGCCCCTGTTCAAAGTGCGGAGGATAGAAAGGAGAAAACATGGAAAGGATAAGACAGAACATGGCCGGATACAGGATGCCTGCATATGTGGAAGAGATACTTACACAGAATTACTGCCCGGGCTTTATGAGGATGTCCATCATAAGAGAAGAGGACAGATACGCATTCAGCTACAAGACGGACAGCTTCGCTAAACTTGATCCATCCGGGATGAGGTTATATGACAAACTTCTTCTCATCAGAAACCTCATAAGCATGTGTGAGACCAACTCTGATCATCTGATCAGTGCCGAGAGCTATCTCATCGAGCCCGAACTCGTATATGCGCGATGCGGAAGAACAGACATCGAAAATCTGCGGCTGATGTATTACCCGGATGTCAAAAGGCTCGACTTCAGATACAAGATAGTGATCTTCGCAGACAGGATCATGAACAGGGAAATAAGAGAAGAAAGGGAAATGGCCGCCCGCATCAGAGAGGCTGCAGAGCCGGGAGACATAAACAGGATAAAGATGTTCCTCGAAAAAACGCTGTCGAGAATGGAGGGAATGCCTAACTGAACATTATCGGGTAAGTTCAGCAGACCGTTGCAACAGACGCCTTGCGGTATTTATAATAAAAGCGTTGATGCAGCTGTGTGAAAGGAATGAAGACCCATGATAAGACACATCGTAATGTTCAGGATAAAGGATGAATACAAAGACGAGATCCCTCAGCTTGTAAGTAATTTTTACGGCATGAAGGGAAATATCAAGGGCATGCTCGAACTCGAGGCGGGCGCCGATATACTCCACAGCGAGAGATCATATGATCTGGCGCTGGTGACACTCTTTGAAAGCAGGGAGGCTTTCGACGCATATCAGACACATCCTGCACATATGCCGGTCAAAAAGCGCATGCACGAGGTACGCAGCGGATCTGTTGCATGCGATTTTGAAGTCTAAGATTTCATACACCGGATTTTCAGCACTTGTTGTATTTCTTTGTATGCTATAAAATCAGTATGTATGAACAATCAAATCACTGAGTATCAGGAGGTTAAAATTATGATTTATTCTGCAGAAGTGAAAGGCATGTGCCCGGTTCACCAGGGAGTACATCACGGCTCTGCACCGATTCCTGAGGAAGGAAAGTGGGTCAAGCCTAAACAGGTTTCCGACATTTCCGGATACACCCACGGCATCGGCTGGTGCGCTCCTCAGCAGGGAGCCTGCAAGCTTTCACTCAACGTAAAGGACGGTATTATCCAGGAAGCTCTTGTCGAGACCATAGGCTGCTCAGGAATGACACATTCGGCAGCGATGGCATCCGAGATCCTGCCGGGTCTTACAGTGCTTGAGGCGCTCAACACAGACCTAGTATGCGATGCTATCAACACAGCGATGAGAGAGATATTCCTCCAGATCGTCTACGGACGCTCCCAGAGCGCTTTCTCAGAGGGCGGGCTCCAGATCGGAGCCGGACTTGAAGACCTCGGCAAGGGAACAAGATCTATGGTAGGTACCACATACGGCACCCTCGAAAAGGGTCCGAGGTATCTTGATCTAACAGAAGGATATATCACACAGCTTGCGCTTGACGAGGATGACGAGATCATCGGATACAAGTATCTCAACTTCGGCAAGATGATGGACTTCCTCAAGGCGGGCGATGATGCAGCTACAGCAGTCGAAAAGGCATCCGGACAGTACGGGCGTGTTGATGACGCCGTTAAACTGATCGATCCGCGCAAAGAATAATACAGGGAGGAAAGAGACATGATTACATTTGAATCTTACGAAAGAAGAGAAAAACAGATCCTTTCCAAGCTGGCTGAGTACGGTATCGGATCTATCGAAGAAGCAGAAAAGATAACAAAGGACGCAGGCCTCGATGTTTATCACATGATCGAGAGCATCCAGCCGATCTGCTTTGAGAACGCCAAGTGGGCATATACAGTTGGAGCTGCTATCGCTATCAAGAAGGGCTGCCGCAAGGCCGCTGATGCAGCCGCTGCTATCGGAGAAGGTCTTCAGTCTTTCTGCATCCCGGGTTCTGTAGCTGACCGCCGCAAGGTAGGCCTCGGACACGGAAACCTCGGAAAGATGCTTCTCGAAGAGGATACAGAATGCTTCGCATTCCTCGCGGGACACGAGTCGTTCGCTGCTGCCGAAGGCGCTATCGGTATTGCTTCAAAGGCGAACAAAGTCCGTCAGAAACCGCTCAGAGTCATCCTCAACGGACTTGGCAAGGACGCGGCTCAGATCATCTCCAGGATCAACGGATTCACTTATGTAGAGACTGAGTATGATTACTTTACGGGCGAACTCAAGGAAGTGTTCCGCAAGTGCTACTCAAAGGACCCTGAAAGCCCGCGGGCAAAGGTGAACTGCTACGGAGCCAATGATGTTCAGGAAGGCGTAGCCATACTGTGGAAAGAGAATGTAGACGTTTCAATCACGGGCAACTCGACAAATCCTACAAGATTCCAGCATCCTGTAGCGGGAACATACAAAAAGGAAAGACTCGAAGCAGGCAAGAAGTACTTCTCGGTAGCTTCGGGCGGCGGCACGGGCCGTACTCTCCATCCGGACAACATGGCTGCCGGCCCTGCTTCGTACGGTATGACGGATACGATGGGCCGCATGCACTCTGACGCTCAGTTTGCCGGATCATCATCGGTACCGGCTCACGTAGAGATGATGGGCCTTATCGGTGCCGGCAACAACCCTATGGTCGGGATGACTGTATCAGTTGCGGTCTCCGTAGAAGAAGCTGCGTCAGCAGGTAAGTTCTAGACTGTCTTTAACGGCCGGGGTGCGTATCCCAAGGCCGCAAAGAAGAAAAGAAAACCGGCCAGGGGGTCTGACCCCCTGGCCATAATCATGAAAAGAGGAACGTATATTGGAAATAATCAGAGCTGAGCATTCGGGATTCTGCTTCGGAGTGGACAGGGCCATAGATATGGCCTTTTCAGAGGCAGAAAAAAAGGACAGGGCAGGAAGACTGTTCACCTGCGGTCATCTCATCCACAACAAATCGGTAGTCGAACGCCTCGAATCCATGGGAGTAAAGATGATCGAATCGCTCGATGAGGCGGGCGAGGGAGACACAGTCATAGTACGTTCACACGGAGAGCCGCGGGAATTTTACGAGAAAGCAGATGAGCGCGGTATCAGACTTGTGGATACGACATGTGTGTTCGTGGCAAAGATACATAAGCTCGTCAGCGAAGCAGAAGAAAACGGCATCCCTGTTGTGATCATAGGCGACAGGGAGCATCAGGAGGTGAAAGCCACGAACGGCTGGTGCAGCTATAAGGCCTGCATCATCGGCAATGCTGAAGAGGCAGAGGGCGCTGCCGGGGAATTCAAGGGTAAAGAGCCTCTGATCGTCTGCCAGACGACCATAAAGCAGGAGCTGCTTCAGGATATACTCCGTGTATTTGATGAAGCATGTATCTCTTACGATATCCGCAACACCATATGCAACGCGACAAGAGACAGGCAGAAGAGCTGCGCTGAGCTCGCTTCACGCGTAGACGCGATGATCGTTATAGGAGATAAACACAGTTCTAATTCCAGAAAGCTCTTTGAGATTGCGAAAAAAAACAATAAAAACAGCTATTTTATTGAAAATGCCGACAATTCTTTATTGAATAGGTTGACAAAATATAATAGAATAGGTTGCATAGCGGGCGCATCCACGCCCGAATGGATTATCAAGGAGGTTATTGCTGGAATGAGCGAAAATGTCAACAAGAATATGGAACAGAATCCAATGATGGATTTCATGGATGACATTGAGAAATCTTTACGTTTACCTAAGCCGGGAGACATAGTTGACGGTAAGATTGATCAGGTTATGGGTGATGCCGTCATCGTCAACATGGGCTGCAAGAAGGATGGTATCCTGAGATCAGACGAAGTTGCAATGGAAGAGGGCCAGACCCTTGCCGATCTGTTCAAGGTAGGCGACGAAATCAAAGCAAAGGTCATTAAGTCGGATGACGGCGAGGGCGGTATCATGCTCTCGACAAAGAGACTCGTAGCTGTAGAAAACTACGCAGAACTCGAAGAAGCGATGGAAAACAAAGAGACGATCACGGTCACTGTCACAAGAGCTGTGAATGGCGGTGTCATTGCTGCGTATAAGGAGATCACGGGATTCATCCCTATGTCCCAGCTCTCCGACAGATACGTCGAGAACGCTGACGAGTTCATCGGTCAGACATTCGATGTAAGAGTCATCAGGGTAGACACAAAACGTAACAGAGCGGTGTTCTCAAGAAAAGCCATTCTGGTAGATGAGAAGCGCAAGGCTGTTGCCGAGATTTGGGAGAACCTCAATGTAGGCGACATCGTCGAAGGCAAGGTCATGAGATTCACAGACTACGGCGCATTCGTAGATATCGGCGGAGTCGATGGTCTTCTGCATATATCCGAGATCTCCTGGGGCAAGCTCAAGCACCCTGAAGAGGTACTCAGGATCGGAGATATCATCAACGTCAAGATCCTCTCCCTCAACGAAGAGAAGGGCAAGATCAGCCTCGGACTCAAGCAGACACAGCCTGAACCATGGACACTCGTCGGAGACAAGTATCAGGTAGGCGACATCCTCGAGGGCAAGGTCGTTCAGATCAAGGAATACGGCGCATTCGTCGAGCTCGAAGCCGGACTTGACGGACTCGTTCACATCTCAGAGATCGCCAACAAGAGAGTCGAGAACGTATTTGACGAGCTCAAGGTAGGCGAGACGGTCAACGTCAAGATCATGGAGATAGATCCGGACAAGAGAAGGATCAGCCTGAGCATAAAGGCAACTCTCCCTGCAGAAGAAAATGCAGTAGAAGCTGATGATGCAGAAAAGGCAAAAGAAGCTGTTGAAGATGCTGTAGCCGATGCTAAAGAGGCTGTCGACGAAGTGAAGGATGCTGTAGAAGAGACAGCAACTGCAGCAAAGGCAGCTGTAGCTGAAGCTCTTGATGAAGTAAAAGAAGCTATCAAAGAAACAGCTGAAGATGTATCTGAAGTTGTCGCCGGAGCAGTCGAAGAGGCTAAGGCAGAGCTTTCAGAATAACAGCAATGCTGCTGTAAAGAAACATAAACAGATAGCCGCGCCCGAAAAGGGTGCGGCTCTTTGCTTTGTGCACCGTATTAGTGATAGAATCAGCCTTGCGGAGGAAAACATGGCACTTAAAAGCGAAAAGGAATTACTCGAAAAGATTATCAGGATGGTAGCGCTGGATCTTGACGGCACTACATTCGACAGCGCCGGAGATATCTCTGAGGAAAACGTGAGAGCTCTGGAGGAAGCTGCATCAAGGGGTGTGCATATCGTTGTTTCTACAGGCAGATCGTATGCATCGCTCCCTGATCACATAAAAAGGGTCAAAGGCATAGAATACGCGATAACGTCGAACGGAGCCCATGTGAACATCATGGAGACCGGAGAACAGATATACAGCGATTTTCTGGATCCTGAGGCTGTCAGAGAGATAGCGGTGCTCAAGGACGCGACAAAGGCGGATATAGAAGTGTTCATAGACGGCAGGGCCTATGTCGATCAGTCATATTATGACGATGTTAAGGAGAACGGCTGTGCATACAGAAACGCCGAATATGTGATCTGGAGCAGAAGGCCTGTCCCGGATGTCACGGCTCTGATGCTTGAGCACTGCGGAGAGATAGAGAATGTCAATTTCATATATGAGACTCTGGAGATGCTCGGAAAAGCGAAGCCGAAGGTCAACGCTATCAGAAATGCCACGATAACTTCGTCTTTCCCGAACAATCTCGAGGTCGGAGGACCTCACACCAGCAAGAAGACAGCTCTTGCCTGGCTTCTCAAAGAACTGGAGATCAGCGCGGATGAGCTCATGTGCTGCGGAGACGCGCCGAATGACATCGCCATGGTAGAGATGGCCGGCATCGGAGTCGCGGTGGCAAATGCATGGGGAGGACTGAAGGATCACGCCGACTACATAACTGCTTCCAATGATGATAACGGCATTGCTAAAGCCATAGACAAGTTCGTACTTCACAGATAAATTATTATTTTTCATAAATCTGAACGCAAAGCCCTGAAATAGGGCTTTTTTTGTTGGAATAAGTGCTTATGATGTTCGACAAAAAAATCTGCCGCTGATACGATTTTTACAGAACAGAAGAAAGGAGAAAACAGAATGAGATACAGAAAGAACGTCGGCGACATAGGCGAGGAATTCGCCTCGAAGCTTCTCGAAAACTCGGGATACAGGATAATAGCCCGCAATTATGCGACAAAGCAGGGCGAGATAGATATCATCGCTATCAAAGACGGAGTGATACACTTCGTTGAGGTCAAGACCAGAAACGGATGCCAGTACGGATATCCGTCCGATTCAGTTACCAGAATAAAGCAGGAGAGAATAAGGAAAGCAGCTCAGCAGTATCTCGGGAGCAGAAGGCTCACGTGGAACAGCGTTTCGTTCGATGTATATGAGATCATGACAGAACTAATCGAGGACTGCATGTAGGAGGCGGACATGTACAGCAGGATAAATTCGGCGGTCTGTTCCGGGATGGAAGGACGGACTGTGCTTGTAGAAACTGATATCTCACGTGGCCTGCCGGGTATAAGCATAGTCGGGCTTCCTTCGACAACAGTAATGGAATCAAGGGAAAGGATAAAAAGCGCAGTGATCAATTCGGGCTTTGACTATCCGAGGGGGAGGATAACCGTCAACCTTACGCCTGCCGGACTCCGGAAGAACAGCACCGGCCTCGATCTTCCGACTGCAGCCGGTATACTGATGTGCAGCGGGGAACTAAGTCCCGGAGCCGGCGAGAAATGGGGAGTTATCGGTGAACTTGCTCTCGACGGCAGCATTCTTGGCATAGACGGGGCTCTACCGATGCTTGTAAGGATGAGGGAGGAAGGGCTTGAAGGAATAATAGCGCCCGCAGAGAACCGGCAGGAGGCGATAATGGCGGGCGGCAGGATTCATCTTGCAGCGAATCTCAGGGAGTGCGTTGAGATACTGCGCAAAAAGCATGAAGCTCCGGTCCTTAGCGATGACGGCCTGTCTGCTGAGTGCACCGGAACAGAGGATTTCGGAGATATCGCCGGCCAGGAACATGCCAAAAGAGCGATGGTCATAGCTGCAGCCGGAAGACACGGACTTCTTATGGTCGGCTCACCGGGCTGCGGCAAAACGATGCTGGCCGGCAGACTGCCGGGAATAATGCCGGCAATGAGTGAGAGGGAAATGTTCGAAACAGCAGTTATAAGGTCGGTAAGCGGCTGCAGAGGAGACGAACTGAAGCTGTGCCATACCAGACCTTTCAGGGCGCCGCATCATTCCATCGGGAGAGCTGGCCTCATAGGCGGAGGCGCATACCCTGTTCCCGGAGAGATAACATTGGCTCACAACGGAGTGCTCTTTCTTGATGAGATATGCGAATTCGAAACGAAAACAATAGAAGGTCTTCGTCTTCCGATCGAAGAAAAGAGCATAACCCACTTCAGAAAAGGAGAGGCCTACATATTTCCCTGCAATTTTCAGATGATCATGGCGGCAAACCCATGCCCGTGCGGATATCTTGGAGACAGGGACAGAGAATGCAGATGCAGCAGGGCAGAGATCGAACGTTACAGGCGGAAATTGAGCGGACCTCTTATCGACCGGATAGATATGAACATAGCAATGGATAAAGTCACTTATTCAGAACTGACCGGAACAGGGAGCCGTATCGATACCCGCACTATGAAGGGCCAGGTGGATGCTGCGCTGAGCTTTGCAAGAGAAAGCGGCAGGACCGCATACAACTCTGAATTATCTGCTAAAGAAGTATCACGGTGGTGCAGCCTCGGCGGTGATGAGAAGAGATTCATGAATTCAGCCTACGAGAGGTTCGCCATGTCGCCGAGGTCTTATTCCAGAACACTAAAGGTCGCCAGGACAATAGCGGATCTTGACGCAAGTAAGGATATCAGGACAGCACATCTGGCAGAGGCGCTGAACTACAGAATAGAATACGAGAGGTGAGCATGCGTGAGTACAGGATAGAAAAGATAGATTTCAGATCAGTAGAATACCCGGAACGTCTCAGAAACATACCGTCGCCGCCGAAGCAGCTTTATTATGCAGGTGATATTTCCCTTCTGCATAAAAAAAGTGTTGGAGTGGTAGGAGCACGAAAGCATACAGTCTACGGGAAAAATGTAGCTCTCATGATAGGAAGGCGCCTTGCAGAAAGCGGGATACCCGTCGTTTCAGGGCTTGCGCTTGGGATCGATGCGTTTTCTCATGAGGGAGCTCTTGAGGCTGACGGAAAGATAATAGGAGTGCTCGGAAGCGGAATAAACAGGATGGGACCTGAAAGGAACCGCGGCCTTATGATGAGAGGCCTCAAAGCGGGCGGTGTAGTCGTAAGCGAATATGAGCCGGACGAGGGCGCGCAGAAAGGGACGTTTCCTGCAAGGAACAGGATCATAAGCGGATTGTCTGAAGCTGTAGTGATCGTTGAAGCAGGCCTTAACAGCGGTTCTCTTATAACGGCAAAGCATGCGGCTGAGCAGGGGCGGACGATATATGCGGTACCTGGCAATATAAACAGCCAGTCGAGTATAGGAAGCAACCTGCTTATCAGGGACGGAGCAGTACCTCTTGTGATAATGGAAGACCTAGTAAGGGACATCGGAGCCGTGTCCCGCGCAGTGAATGTTCAGAGACCGGACATAGAGGGGGATGAACTATGCATTTACAGGGCTGTGGCTGAAAGAAGCGGAGCCACATGCGAAGAACTGATAAACTCGACAGGGCTCAGTCCTTCTCTTCTAAACTCCCTTCTGACCGTCATGGAGATAAAGGGACTGGTCGAATCCTATGCGGGAAGGATATACATAACGAGATAGAAAATACTTGTATATTCTGGCGCACTTGTGCTAAAGTTTCAAAATGTAAATTAATCTACAATTAATATAAATATACAAAGAGGAGACGTTAATGGCAGTTGCAAAGAAAACAGCAAAGAAAACAGCAAAAGCGGGCAGGACACTGCTCGTAGTGGAGTCGCCGTCAAAAGCAAAAGTCATTGGCAAATATCTAGGTTCGAAGTATAAGGTCATAGCGTCAGTCGGACACGTAAGGGACCTGCCTAAAAGCAGACTGGGAGTAGATGTTGAAAATAATTTCGAGCCTGAGTACATCAATATAAGAGGCAAAGGCGATACTATAAAGGAAATCAAAAAAGAAGCGCAGGCTGCAGGGAAAGTCCTTCTCGCTACTGACCCTGACCGCGAAGGAGAAGCCATATCGTGGCATCTGGCTCATATTCTGGGTATCGATCCGGATACAGAATGCCGCATAATGTTCAATGAGATCAACAAGGAGACAGTCCGCGAAGCACTGAAAGAGCCCCGTGCGATCGACAGCGGACTCGTTGACGCCCAGCAGGCGAGGAGAGTGCTCGACAGACTGGTCGGCTATCAGATAAGCCCGCTGCTCTGGAAGAAGGTCTCGTGGGGACTCAGCGCCGGGCGCGTACAGTCTGCCGCACTCAAACTGATATGCGACAGAGAACGCGAGATACAGAACTTTATACCTGAAGAATACTGGTACATCGCCGCGGATTTCGGCGATGGTTTCATTGCCGATCTCAGCAAGATAGACGGAAAGAAAGCGTCTGTGAAGAATAGTGAGCAGGCCGATGCCATCGAGGATGAACTCGCATCGGGACAGTATATCGTCGATTCTGTAAAAGAAGGCAAAAGACAGACCAGACCATATGCTCCGTTCACCACTTCGAGCATGCAGCAGGACGCTTCGATCAAACTCGGTTTCCAGACAGGAAAGACGATGCAGATCGCCCAGCAGCTATACGAGGGAATCAATCTGAAAGGGATAGGCGCCAGAGGTCTTGTCACATATATCAGAACAGATTCTGTAAGAGTGTCGTCTCAGGCTGCAGCAGCCGGAGCAGCATACATTAAAGAAAAATTCGGGGGGGAATACGTTGGCAACAACGTCTTTACCAACAGGAACAAAGCGATGCAGGATGCACATGAAGCCATCAGGCCTTCCGATGTGAACCTCGAACCTGAACTTATTAAGGATTCACTGACAGCGGATCAGTACAAGCTATATGACCTCATATGGAAAAGATTCGTTGCATCGCGCATGGCAGCCGCGAAATACGACACCGTGCAGGTCGGTATCAAAAACGGACGCTACGATTTCAAGGCAAGCGGCGCCCGCATGACATTTGACGGATGGCGCAGGGTCTATAAAGCCTCAACGCCTGAAGGAGAAGTAAACATTCCTAAGATCAGCGAGGGCGAAGTGCTGACTCCGGAACAGCTCATCAAGGAACAGAAATTCACACAGCCTCCTGCAAGATACACAGAAGCAGGTCTGGTCAAGGAGATGGAAGAGAAAAACATAGGCAGGCCTAGTACATACGCTTCCATCATATCGGTGCTGGTAAACAGAAAGTATGTAAAAAGGGTCAAGAAGAGCCTGGAACCGACAAAACTCGGATTCGATGTCACGGGCATACTGCAGGAATATTTCACCGATATAGTCGATGTGGATTTTACCGGAGAGATGGAAGACAACCTGGACAGCATCGAACTCGGACGGAAGGAATGGCGCGGAGTAATAGCCGATTTCTACAAGGGTTTCAGCGAAGAACTCAAGGTCGCAGAGCGCGAGGTGGAGCGCATCGAAAAGGAAGTGGTGCTCTCGGACGAGGTCTGCGATATTTGCGGCAAGCCTATGGCCATCAAGGAAGGGCGTTTCGGCAGATTCCTCGCGTGCACGGGCTATCCGGAATGCAGGAATACCAAACCTATAGTAAAGTCAACGGGGGTCAAATGTCCGAAATGCGGCAGCGACATCATCGAAAAGAGAGGCCGGAAGTCCGGAAAGGTGTTCTACGGATGCAGCGCATATCCGAAATGCGATGTATCCTACTGGGATAGACCTACCGGCGAGATGTGCCCGGACTGCGGCTCAATGCTGGTAATGACCAAGGGAAAGAACGGCACTGTGAAGTGCTCGAATCCTGAGTGCAAATACAAGGAGAAGAAATAATGATCCAGTTCCATGCAACGACGATATGCGCGGTAAGAAGACCGGGCGGAGACATAGCGATAGGCGGAGACGGCCAGGTCACGATGGGCGAGACTACCATCATGAAGAACGGCGCCAAAAAGGTCAAGAAGATATATAAGGACAAGGTGCTCACCGGATTTGCGGGTTCGGTCGCAGATGCGTTTTCGCTGACCGAAAAGTTCGAAAACAAGCTCGGCGAACATGCAGGCAACCTCAAGAGGGCCGCAGTTGACCTTGCGCAGTACTGGAGGAGCGATAAGGCCATGAGGAACCTCGAAGCTCTGATGATAGTAGCCGATGAAGAAGACCTGCTCGTGATCTCCGGGAACGGCGAAGTGATCTCGCCGGACAAGGATGTCGTGGCTATAGGATCGGGCGGCAACTATGCATATTCGGCAGCGGTCGCACTTTACGAGAACACGGACCTCGATGCAGAGACGATAGTAAGGAAGTCTCTCGAGATCGCATCGAACATCTGCGTGTATACAAACGGAAACATCACAGTCGAAAAACTCTGACCACGGAGGACAAGAAATGGCAGACAATATAAAGAATCTGACTCCGAAGCAGATAGTTGCGGAGCTCGACAAATACATAATCGGTCAGGACGAGGCAAAGAAATACGTTGCCATCGCTCTGCGCAACCGGTACAGAAGAAGTAGGCTCCCGGAAGAGATGAGAGAGGAAGTATCACCCAAGAACATCCTGATGATGGGGCCTACCGGAGTAGGTAAGACAGAGATCGCAAGAAGGCTCGCTAAGCTCATGGATGCGCCTTTTGTGAAGGTCGAAGCCACAAAGTTCACGGAAGTGGGCTATGTCGGACGCGACGTCGATTCCATGATCAGAGATCTCGTCGAGGCTTCAATGAGACTCAGCAAGCAGAAGAGGATGGACGAGAACGCAGAGATGGCGAACGTCATAGCAGAGGATATAATCATAAAGTCTATCATCCCTTCGCCGAAGAGCGAGAATCAGGGAGGAGCACAGCTCGGAAATATCTTTACAAATCTCGGATACAAGACACAGAAGCAGGAATACGAAGAGAACAAGCAGAAAGAATACGAATCGAGCAAGGAGTATGCCGACATAAAGATGGCGAGAGAACAGGTCAGGGAACAGCTCAAAGCCGGGCTGCTCGAAGACCAGATCATAGAGATCGAAGTCGATGACGTGCCGAAGACCAATCAGCTCGACAACCAGAACGAGAGCATGATCGCCATCGGCAACATATTCGACAGCATGCTGCCAAAAAAGACCAAGAAAAAGAAATGCAAGGTAAGCGATGCAAGGCGTATCCTCAGAGAACAGGAAGCCCAGAAGATGATCGACATGGACCAGGTGACCGATGAGGCTTTAGAGAACGCCGAACAGAACGGCATCATCTTCATAGATGAGATCGACAAGATCGCTTCAGGAAGCAGCATGAGATCGGGCGCAGACGTATCGAGAGAGGGAGTCCAGAGAGACATCCTGCCTATAGTTGAAGGAAGTGTCGTAAACACGAAGTACGGTCCTGTAAAGACGGATCATATGCTCTTTATCGGAGCCGGCGCCTTCCATGTATCAAAGCCGGGAGATCTCATTCCGGAGCTTCAGGGAAGGTTCCCGATCAACGTCGAGCTGAAGAACCTTGACAGGGATGACTTCAAAAAGATCCTGACTGTGCCGGAGAATGCCGTGACAAAGCAGCAGAAGGCTCTTCTGGAAACAGAAGGCGTGAAGGTCGACTTCACCGACGATGCGATAGATGAGATAGCCAACCTTGCGTATCTGATGAACGAAGAGACCGAGAACATCGGCGCCAGAAGGCTGCACACCATACTCGAGATCCTGCTCGAGGACATCTCGTATAATCTGCCTGATCCTGAAGCTTCTGATGTTGTCATCGACAGAGAGTACGTGCTCGAAAAACTCGGCGAAAAGATCAGGGAAGTCGACGTTGATAAATACATCCTCTGACGGCTTTTCGGTGCTCAGAGGGGAAATAAGGGGCCTTTATGAACCTCTACAGATCGATATATGAATATGCAGAAGCCGAATACGTCATCGAAAGATCGCGCTTCATCGCTCACGCCTCTCCGGCCGCGACGCCGGAAGAGGCAAGGCTTTTTGCAGCTGAGATCAAAGAGCGGTATAAAGACGCGACTCATAATGTGCCTGCTTTTGTATGCGGAGCAGGCAAGGAACACCAGTGGGCAAGTGATGACGGAGAACCGTCCGGCACATCCGGCATGCCGGTACTTAAGCTCATAACGTCCGAAAACCTTACGAATATCGTCCTCGTGATAACGAGGTACTTCGGCGGGATCAAGCTCGGGACCGGAGGGCTCGCAAGGGCGTATACCCACGCGGCAAAGCTGGCGATCGAAAAAGCCGGGATATGCGAGGTAAGAGAGAGCGCAATACTCTCATACTCATTAGATTACACTTATCTTAACAGGATACAGAATCTGGCAGGCGACAGCGGTTTCGATATAGGGGATATAACATATACAGACACTGTGAGCGCAGTGATTAGATGCCCGTCCGAAGATGAAGCAAGGATAAGGTCTCTTATGGCGGATCTCACCGGAGGAAAGGCCGTTCTGACAGGAGCGGAGAGGGCGGAAGCGAAGTATCTTCTGCAGGTTAAAAAATAGTCTGAGAGTACTTTTGAAAAAATAATCAAAATCATTTGACACGGGTTGCCAATCGTGTTACTATAATCGAGCGTCATAAAGACGGCAGCACCTTCACATATTTGGCCGGGTAGTTCAGCTGGTTAGAATGCCAGCCTGTCACGCTGGAGGTCGACGGTTCGAGCCCGTTCCCGGTCGCCAAAATGCTGATGTGGCTCAACGGTAGAGCAGCTGATTTGTAATCAGCAGGTTGGGGGTTCGATTCCCTCCATCAGCTCCATGATTTTTCGAGGGGTTCCCGAGTGGCCAAAGGGGGCGGACTGTAAATCCGTTAGCACTGCTTTCGATGGTTCGAATCCATCCCCCTCGACCAAGAATTTTTAAACATGCGGAAGTGGCTCAGGGGTAGAGCATCGCCTTGCCAAGGCGAGGGTCGCGAGTTCGAATCTCGTCTTCCGCTCCATTTTTTAAATAAGCGTGGGCTCGTAGCTCAGCTGGATAGAGCAACGGCCTTCTAAGCCGTGTGTCTAGGGTTCGAATCCCTACGGGCTCACCAAAATACAAAAGCACCCTTTATGGGTGCTTTTGTATTTTGAAGATTCAATAGAAGGGATTCGAACCCGGGAGGCGCGATCGTTGCGAGACAGTCCGGTGGACTGTCGAACAGGGAGCGTGTCGAGCCGACTGATTGGGGAGGCGAGACGACAGTCCGATGAGAGACATCCGAAAGGATGTCTTTTGTGTTATATAAAGTTATTTTATTAAAGATCATTCAGAAGGAGGTTCAATATGACCTTGTTTAAAAAAATCATTACGATATTTATGACAGCCGCATTACTTATTGCGGCTTTTTCATGTTTTTGCTATGCTGACAGTTTTGCTGATGTTTCGATTGGAGGCAAATTGACAATAGAAGGCAGCAGTGATCAGAAGGACCAGCAATGTTTTTCTCTCATTTCGATAGATAATGCACCTATGCCTGAAGGTTCTTCCGAAGGCGTTAAAGAGACAGCTGTAAAATATGGTGAAGATTTCAGTTTCGGACATATTTACTATGAAAGACCGGGAATATATCAATATATGGTTTCAAGGGATATGATCCAAAATGATGATGTTTTAAAAGATGGATCGGTTTACAAAGTTACAGTTGAGATCCTTTCAGACGGTACTGATACTGTTATATATCAAAGAGAAGGTGCAGAGGGCAAGCCAGAAGGGATACATTATATAGACAAATATCAGCCTCCTGGTCCCGGAAATGGTACGCCGGGCCACAGCAGCCCTGTAAAAACCGGTGAGACACTGACCTTAAATAAATACATTTTACTGTTTGCTTCGGCACTGGTCATTTTGGTCCTGTGCCGTTTTTTATTGCACAAAAAGAAAGCCGATTAAGCGGACCCCGCCGCTTGAACATATTTTTTAATTAAAAAAGGAGATAACCACATGAAAAAAACACTATTAAGCAAAATTCTTGCCCCGGTTTTAGGCATGAC